>NZ_JAMKFF010000009.1:0-125421 GCF_023574125.1 Corynebacterium intestinale | reverse complement strand
GCACGAAGTTCGCCCCGGGTGAGAATGCTCCGGATGGTGTGAAGGTTGATCCGAACACTGGTGAGATCACTGTTCCGGTTCCGGAGGGTGCTAAGCCTGGTGACAAGATCACTGTTCCGGTTGTTGTGACTTACCCGGATGGTTCCACCGATACTGTTGATGTCACTGTCACGGTCACTGAGAAGGACGCTACGCCGGTCACGCCAGGTGTTCCGACCGAGAACAACCCGTCTACGGGTGCTTCTGCGGACGACCCGGCATCCTGCGACATTCCTCCGTACGTCACCGTTGAAAAGACCGAAGGCGTCGAGTACAAGGTGACCGTTGACGGTAAGGAACTGACGCCAGACGCTGAAGGCAAGTACGTCTACGACTACGGTCAGACCGTCAAGGTTGAGGCATTCCCAACCGAAGGCTACACCTTCCCAGAAGGCACCCAGACCACCTGGACTTACACGACCAAGCAGAACGAAGTCTGTGAGGCCCCGGAGGCTAAGAAGCCGGATTGGACGGGTGACAAGGGTAAGCCTGGTGATAAGGTCGAGCTTCCGAACGCTGGTGGTCCGGTTGAGGATGGCACCACGGTTGAGACCGAGGGTCCGGGTAAGGCTGAAATCGATGAGAACGGCAAGCTGGTTGTCGACGTTGATGAGGATGCTAAGCCTGGTGACAAGGTTGTTGTTGTTGTCAAGGACAAGGACGGCAATGAGATCGACCGCGTAGTCGTTGAGGTTGAGCAGCCGGATGCTCCTGCTGATAAGCCGGATTGGACGGGTGACAAGGGCAAGCCTGGTGATAAGGTCGAGCTTCCGAACGCTGGTGGTCCGGTTGAGGATGGCACCACGGTTGAGACCGAGGGTCCGGGTAAGGCTGAAATCGATGAGAACGGCAAGCTGGTTGTCGACGTTGATGAGGATGCTAAGCCTGGTGACAAGGTTGTTGTCGTTGTCAAGGACAAGGACGGCAATGAGATCGACCGCGTTGAGGTTGAGGTTGAGAAGTCGGGCGGTTCTTCCGATGGGTCTGGTTCCTCTGACCTGTCTTCGAAGCCGAGCGAGCGTTGCATTAACACCGGTTTGGGTGTTGGTATCCCGCTGCTGTTCCTGATTCCGGTTGGTCTGGCTTCCCAGATGAATATTCCGGGTCTGAAGGACTTTGTTGCTCCTATTAATAAGCAGATTCAGAATCTGAATACTCAGCTGCAGAAGCAGGCTGGTGTGTTCAATGGTGAGCTGGCTGGCAAGGCTGCTGGTATTGATGCGCAGTTGAAGCGTTTCGGTGCTGAGTATCAGCAGGTTGCTGGTGCTGTGGCTCTGATTGCTGCTGGTGCGCTGGCTATCGGCCTTATCGCTGATGCGTGTGCACCGGGTGCTGATGAGGAAGGTTCTTCCAAGTAAGGCATTTGCTGCAAGGGTTGTGTTCGCCTTGTAAATAGTTGAGCACCGCTTGGGAAGGGGCGTTATCCTTCCCACCTAACTGGAGAGTTGATGGAGCAGGGGCTGCTGCTGGAGCCAGTTGTTTCGGCAGCGTGGTTTGTCCGGCTGTGGCAGCAGTGGCCTGGTTCCTTCTTCTTGATTTGTTTGATTATTCCGAAATACGTTCAAGTTATTTCATTGAGTCTTGGGTCTTCCGATTTATAGCGTTTTCCTTTCCTTAAGCTGCTTGTTGTGAGGGCCCTTGCCTGACTTAGGTCATGGGTGGGTGAGTAACGTCACTCTTGACACTGTTACCTGTTGGTTTTCGTCGGTGGGGAGGAATTTTTCCGCACTAAGTGGGTGGTGCCGGGGTGTTCTCTGAACGCAAAGGTGCGAAAAGGATGAAGCATATCGGCTCAGCGCATTCAGAGTCTGAGCTTGCGCTTTTGCGGGCTGAAGCTCAACGCATCGTCGATGGTGACCAACTCGCAATGGACTTCGGCGAGGTTACACACATCCCACCGGCGACAGGCAGCGTGTCCAACCCGCTGCCGGTAGTCGGTCAGCGGGCCGGATACTTGCTGGACTGTATTGATGCGTGTTTCAACGAGTTAGGTCTTGCTGCAGCAAGCGGTGATGATCCGGTGTTTCGCGATCTGGTGCGTGCCCGGATTATCAATCCCGGCTCAAAGCTGGATTCCATCGAGACTCTTGCCGAGGTTGGCATCACCAGCGCAAGCTACCGCACCATCCAGAGGCGTCTTTCCTCCTTCGCCACCGAATCGTTCGGGGAGATACTAACCCAAGCGTTGGCCCATCATGCAGGTATTGGGCTCGGCGCATTCATCTTGTACGACGTGACCACCTTGTACTTTGAAACCGATACTCCTGATGAACTTCGCAAGCCTGGTTTTCCCAAAGAGCGCCGCCTAGAGCCACAAATCCTTGTCGGGCTGCTTACTGATGCCGCTGGGTTTCCACTGCATGTGGGCGCGTTTGCTGGGAACTCGGCAGAAACCCACACGATGCTGCGGATGATGACACGGTTCCAAGAGGCCTATCAACTCGATGAACTCACCGTTGTTGCTGATGCGGGCATGTTTTCAGCGGCGAACAAACAAGCATTGATAGATGCAGGGCTGTACTACATTTTGTCGGTGAAACCCCCACCGTGCCTGAGGTGATCGAAACCTGGCGGCGGGCTAACCCCGGTGAAGACTACACCCACGGCCAGATCCGGACATAAGCCTCGGCAAGTGATGGGCGCAAGCACGCTACCCCAAATTCGGTGACGCATTACCAGTACTTTCACGATCAGGCTAAGCGCAGCCTGCGCGGAATCAAAGAGCAAGTCGCAAAAGCCAAACGCGCTGTTGACGCCGATATCGCCATTAAGCGCAACCGCTATATCGATCTTTCCGCCCCGAACAAGAAGGTCAACTATGCTCTTGCTGCCAAGCACCGAGCCCTAGCCGGAATTAGAGGCTATGAAACTGACCTGACCGCTCTTCCCGCCCAGGAGGTTATCGGGCATTACCGCAGCAGGCTATTCAACATTGAACAGTCGTTTCGGATGTCGAAATCAGACCTGAAAGCACGCCCAATCTACGCCAGGAAACAAGATTCGATCACAGCACATCTCAACATTGTGATGGCAGCACTAGCCGTGGCCCACCTGATGGAGACCCGCAGTGATCAATCCATCAAACGCCTCGTGAGAACACTCAAGAAATACCGCAGCTTTCAAGTCGTCGTTGGCGGCGAACCCATCCACGCCCCCGTACCACTGCCGCCCGACCTCACCACCACCATCCAAGCAATCACCGGCCACGAACTTCCGCATTAAATTGGCCTAAGTCAGGGCTACGGAGTCTTGGCTGTCTGCGGCCTCCTTCCAGGAGACCACGCGTGTGCTTACCGACGCCGCCATCAACAAGCGCTCGGATCAGCTCATTGGTCTGAAGGAGAACGTCATCATCGGTAAGCTGATTCCGGCCGGTACGGGTATTTCCCGCTACCGCAACATCAGTGTGAAGCCGACTGAGGCCGCACGCAATGCTGCGTACTCCATCCCGACCTATGGTGATTCCATCTACGGCGACGATGGTTTCGGTGAGTTCACCGGTGCTTCCGTCCCGCTGGAGGAGGACTACACCTTCTAGTCCCGCCAATGTGAGACACGCTGGGAGTGACCCGTAGGGTCATCTTCCCTTCGCCCCCGCCACGGCCCCTTTACAGGGGTGTGGCGGGGGTATTTTATTTGAGGCCAAAGTTTCAAACATAAAGAACCCTGTGAACACCATGAACATTGGGGCTGCCTGTGGCCTGCAGGTTTAGAATTTCTCATCAACGGAATGTCCATGACGTGCACGGACACCGTTAACCATGGGTGAAATTAGCTCTTGCGGAGAGTGGTGGGGGGGGGTAACGTCTCAGCTTGAGTCCAGTTTGCCTTCAGGAACGCTCAAGATGCTTCAAAATCTGACCGAGGGCGAGCTGTTGACCGGTTCCCTAATTGTTCTCATGAAAGGATTCTTCATGAATATGAAGAGTTTCAACGGTTCTGCTCGTCGCCGCGGCACGACGATTGCAGCCGCCGCGCTTTCCGTCGCTTTGGTCGCTCCATTCGTTCACCCGGTTGTCGCTCCTCAGAACGCAGCTTTGGCTGCGGCGCAGCAGGCAGGGACCTCCGCGCCGGCTCCCGCTATCGATCCTACGAAGCTGATTGAGGCCGACGCCATTGCCAATGGCTATGTCTCGAAGCCCATTGACTTGACCAATGCCTTCGCTACGCTTTCAGGTACGGTCGGTATTGCTGAAAGAACGGGTGGAACGTCCCTAAAAACTACCGACGGCGTAGGTATTAATGACGTTACTGTCTACATGCAGTTTAAGGACGCCGATGGCGTCATTTCTCCCATCTACACTGCTAAGTCTGCAAACCTTGGTGGCCAGGATGGGCAGTATGCCTTCGACCTTCGTAAGAAGGACGCAGAAGGAAACGTCCTCACGCACCCCAATAGCCCGGTTGCGGGCAAGGAATACTCGTTCATTGACGTGAACGGCAAGCCGCACATTTTCCGTGCGACAGCCGATCAACAATACCGTGTGTGGTCTGATACCCCGCTGAAGAATGAAAATACCGGCAATGAACTGACGTATATTCGCCAGGCTGGTGGCGGCGTTCCGGGCGCCTGGGCGGATTCTCATGATGGTAGTGCAAACGGTGCTTTCTACCTTGATGGCACGAACCAGCAGCGCACCGCTATCGTCTTGCGCGAGCAGGCACCCAGCGTCGCCGATGATAGCTACATGAAGAGCCCCAACTTCTCCATGGATGACAAGGGCTACGAGAAACCCGGTGCCGGGATGACTCCGTATACCTTCACCGGTCGCGTCTGGACCGATGCAGAGGGCGGCCCGGACCGTAACGAGACTGGCCCTCTCTACTGGTGGAAGGGTGACCTTCCGATTGAGGGCGCAAAGGTCTATGCCTCGGTTCTCTCTGATGAGGGCATCGCTGAGCAGAAGCGCCTAGGAATCGACAAGCTGCCCTACCGTGAGCAGGCCGAAGCAACCAAGAACATGATTCTGGATATGCGGGCCAACGGCAAGGAGCCGATCCTGAAGACGGTTGGAGCTACGACCGATGCGGATGGTCGCTACACGATCCGCATGGGTGAGGACGTTGGCACCCGCCCAGCTGACTACACGTACATCTGGGCTGAGAATGATGGTAAGGTTCTCAACTCCTTCAGTGGATTCCCGACCCCTGTATTCCAGAAAGCAAACGGAAACAGCGGCGAGAATCCGAACAGCGACGGTAGGGTAGGCGTCGTTTCGTTCGCAAAGCAGCGTTGGTACAACGTTAACTTTGCCGAGGTCAAGCAGCAGATCGCTAAGCTCAATATCACGAACTATGACTCCAACCTCAACCCCGCGGACCTTCCTGCAGGTGGAGAGAAGCTGGAGGATGCACAGCTCGAGCTCACCGGCGAGCTGCCGCCATTTGATGGCAACAAGATTGTGTGGGTTGGACCCAACGGCAAGCAGATCAAGGAATGCCCGGTAGCTAACCTGGCCGATGCTAAGAATTGCTCTCTGCCGGCTACGGACTTCCAAACCCCTGGAACCTATAATGCTCAGCTTGTCAACGCTTACGGCGTGGTCCTCGCACAGGACTCGTTCGTTGCAATTGACAAGGACCGGAATAACGGTCAGTTCGAGCCTGCGTACGAGAAGACAAAGGCGCCGCAAGGCAAGACTACGACGGTTCCGGCTCCGAAGGATTCAACCCAGGATCTTCCGGAAGGCACGACGTTCCAGCAAGTTGAAGACATTACGACCCCTGAGGGTAAGGAGATTGCGGCTCCGGATTGGATCAAGGTCAACCCAGAAGATGGTTCGATCCAGGTCACTCCTTCCGCAGAAACCCCAGTTGGTGAGTACACCATCCCAGTACTGGTCACTTACCCGGATGGATCCCGTGAGACCATTGACGCTACTGTCACGGTTGAGAAGCCAGAGGCTCCGGAAGCCAAGACTGCTGAGGAGCTGACGCCGAAGTATGAGGATGGTTCTGCTAAGCCGGGTGAGGATGCTACTGTTCCTGCCCCGACCTTTACGGATAAGGACGGTAAGGACACCAAGGCTCCTGAGGACACTAAGTTCACCAAGGGTGAGGGTGCTCCTGAGGATGTAAAGGTTGATGAGACCACCGGTGAGATTACTGTTCCGGTTTCTGAGGATGCCAAGCCTGGTGACAAGATCACTGTTCCAGTTGTTGTGACTTATCCGGATGGTTCTAAGGACAATGCTGAGGTCACTGTCACGGTTGAGGAGCCGGGCACTACGGATCCTGAGCAGCCTGGTGATAAGACTGCCGACGATCTGACTCCTAAGTACGAGCCTGGTTCTGCTAAGCCGGGTGAGGATGCTACTATTCCTGCTCCGACCTTTACGGATAAGGACGGCAAGGACACCAAGGCTCCTGAGGACACTAAGTTCACCAAGGGTGAGGGTGCTCCTGAGGATGTAAAGGTTGATGAGACCACCGGTGAGATTACTGTTCCGGTTTCTGAGGATGCCAAGCCTGGTGACAAGATCACTGTTCCGGTTGTTGTGACCTACCCGGATGGTTCCACCGATACCGTTGACGTCACTGTCACTGTTGAGAAGCCGGGTGAGGATACCAAGCCGGTTGATACTGATGGTGATGGCATTCCGGATTCTGAGGACACCGATGATGACAATGATGGTGTCAACGATAAGGATGAAGAGGCTGCCGGTACTGATCCGAAGAACCCGGATTCCGATGGTGATGGCGTCAACGATGGTGACGAGGACACCGACGGTGACGGCAAGCCGAACAAGGAAGAGTCTGATGCTGACTCCGATGAGGTCACCGATAAGGATGGTGACGGTATTCCGGACATCATCGATCCTGACAATGAGGACGGCCCGAAGGGTGACAAGGACGGCGATGGCATCGCCAATGAGGATGATGCTGACGCTGACGGCGATGGTGTCAACAACACCGATGAGAAGGAAATCGGTACTGATCCGCTGAACCCTGATACCGATGACAACGGCACCAAGGATGGTGATGAGGACTTCGACAAGGACGGTAAGTCCAATGCCGATGAGTCTGATGTTCCGTCTGATGGCCGTGCTGAGGATAAGGACGGCGACGGCCTTGCTGACCCGGATGTCACCGATAATGGTGTAAACGGTAATGGCGACGAGCCGAATGGTATCCCGGATATCCGTGAGACCGATGAGGGTGAAGTCAAGCCGAAGGATACTGATGGCGACGGTATCCCGGATACTGAAGATCCGGATATCGACGGCGATGGTGTCAACAACTCTGATGAGAAGGCTGCCGGTACCGATCCTTACAATCCGGATACCGATGGTGATGGCATCAATGATGGTGACGAGGATGCTGATGATGATGGCAAGTCCAACAAGGATGAGTCCAACACTGAGAAGGATGAGTCCAAGGACTCCGATGGTGACGGCATCCCGGACATCATCGACAACGATGATCAGGATGGCCCGAAGGGTGACAAGGACGGCGACGGCATCATCAACTCTGAGGACCCGGATGCTGATGGCGACGGTGTGTCCAATGATGATGAGAAGGCTGCTGGCCTTGATCCGCTGAACCCGGATACTGACGGTGACGGCACCAATGATGGTGACGAGGACACCGACGGTGACGGCAAGAAGAACTCTGAAGAGTCTGAGGTTCCGGAGGGCTCGGTTAAGGACGCAGACGGCGACGGTCTTGGTGATAGCGGTATCACTGACAAGAACGGCAACAATGTTGCTGACCTGACTGAGGCTGAGGACAAGCCGGGTGAGGATGACTCTGATAAGCCGGGTATTGATGCGGGTTCCGTTGTTGATGAGGTTCCGGCTAACGATAAGCCGAAGGACTTGGACGACAAGGTCAAGAACCCGACTGACGATTTGACTGGTGAGGTCATCGGTAGCGATGACAAGCCGGTTGATGGTGCCAAGGTTGAGATTGACAAGAACACTGGTGAGATTGCGGTGACGGTGCCGGAGGGTACTAAGGCGCAGGATGCCACGGTTGTTGTTAAGGACAAGGACGACAACAAGGTCGGTGAGGTTGATATCAAGATCACCGAGCCGGGCAAGGATGACACTGGCAAGCCGGGTATTGATGCGGGTTCCGTTGTCGATGAGGTTCCGGCTAATGGTGAGTCCAAGGACTTGGATGACAAGGTCAACAACCCGACTGATGGTATGGCTGGTGAGGTTATCGGTAACGATGGCAAGCCGGTTGATGGTGCCAAGGTTGAGATTGACAAGAACACTGGTGAGATTGCGGTGACGGTGCCGGAGGGTACTAAGGCGCAGGATGCCACGGTTGTTGTCAAGGACAAGGACGACAACAAGGTCGGTGAGGTTGATATCAAGATCACCAAGCCGGGCAAGGATGACACTGGCAAGCCGGATGATTCCTCTGATTGGGCTGGTTCTTCCAACGTGAATGATCGTTGCTTGGCTACTGGCTTGGGTGTTGGTATCCCGCTGCTGTTCCTGATTCCGGTTGGGTTGGCTTCCCAGCTGAATATTCCGGGTCTGAAGGACTTTGTGGCTCCGATTGATAGCCAGATTCAGGCGCTGAACACTCAGCTGCAGAAGCAGGCTGGTGTGTTCAATGGTCCGCTGGCTGGCAAGATGGCTGGTATTGATGCGCAGTTGAAGCGCTTCGGTATCAATGGCAGCACTATTGCTTTGGTTGCTGCTGGTGCGCTGGCTATCGGCCTCATCGCTGATGCTTGTGCTCCGGGTGCAGGTTCTTCCAACGGTTCCTCCAAGTAGGAGAAACGCAGGATGTGTTTCCTCTAATAACACCGCCCTGGGAGGTGCGTTAACCTCCCACCCAACTTGAGAGTTGATGACCTAGGCCATAGCTGCCGGAGCTTGAAGCTTCGGCGGTGTGGCCTGGTTCATTGCTCGATTGTGTTTGTTTGATAGTTCCGAAATACACCCCGTTATTTCACATAGTCTTGGGTCTCTGCCGAAGCTTTTCCTTTCCTTAAGCTGTAAGAGTGGAGGCTCATGGCCACCGGATTTTGCCGGTGTGCAGGCACCCCGTCGCGTAGGTCAGAGGACGCGGCGGGGTGCTTTCGTTTTCTGCAGAGAGAGTCCTAATGCGGCTTTGCTCATCAGGTAGAGGTAGATGTGCTCTTGTGGGAGGGGCTTGCTAAGCTGACTATGCTTTTAAAGAGCATCTAGCCAGCGCTTTTGGCAGCTGGTGGCTTTAACTACACATCGTCACGGGTGCTTCCTCGTTGACCGCGATTGTGCTTGGTTCGTTTCACTTCACTTGTGTTTTCCGGGCTTTGCGTGGGTTAGCTGAGGAGGCTGAGACGCCGCAGTGCAGCGGCGAACCGTCGAACCTGATCCGGATAATGCCGGCGAAAGGGAGGAATAATGAACTCTGTATCTCATGGTGCGTCTGTAAATGGCGGCGCAACTGCGAATGGTGCTGCCCCGCGCAATTTGAACTGGCGCATTGTTGACATCGTGGTGGCTTCGGTGCTGGGTGTGGCGTGCGGATTCGTGTTCCTGGCATGGAACACGGTGGGATATGCCTGGTTTGAAGCTATGGATGCGCTCACGCCGGGCCTGGGAGGAATTGCTACCGGTATCTGGTTGATCGGTGGCGTCATCGGTGGATTGGTTATCCGTAAGCCGGGTGCGGCACTCTACGTGGAGTTGCTGGCCGCTATCGTGTCGGCGGTGCTGGGCTCCCAGTGGGGTCCGAGCACGGTTTATTCGGGTATTGCGCAGGGGATTGGCGTGGAGATTGTCTTGGCTATCTTCCTGTACCGCCGCTTTGGCCTGAGCATTGCGATGCTCGGCGGCATGGCTGCGGGCTGGGGCGCGTTTGTGCTGGAGCTGTTTACCTCCGGAAACCTGGGCAAGACCCTGCAGTTCAACATCATCTACCTGGTGACGCTGAGCATCTCCGGGGCTGTGTTGGCGGGAGCCGTGGGCTATTTCGTGGTTCAGGCACTTGCAAAGACTGGTGCGCTGGACCGCTTCGCGGTTGGGCGCGAGCAGCACAGGGCTTAGACGAGTGTTGGTTTAGTTGATGGCTGATCTGGGTAGTACTGGGGCCACGAAGCTTGTGGCACGTGGCTATGGCTGGACGCACGCGGGGAGGCGTGCGCCGGCGCTGGCCGATATTGACTTGGTTGTATCGCCGGGGGAGAAGGTGCTGCTGTGTGGTGATTCCGGGTCCGGGAAATCCACGTTGCTGGCGGCCATTGCGGGTGTGCTGGGCGGTGATGATGAAGGCACACGCGTAGGCGAGATCCTTCTGGAGGATGCCTCCGGCCACGTGGAGCCGCCGGGACGCACGATTCCGGTGGGGTTGGTCCTGCAGGACCCGGACTCGCAGGTGATTGCTGCGCGTGTGGGGGATGATGTGGCCTTTGGTTGTGAGAATCTGGCTTTTCCGCGCGAGGAAATTTGGCGGCGGGTGTCGGCGGCGCTATCGATGGTGGGGCCATCGGTGGACTTGTCCTTTCCTACCGAGCAGCTCTCCGGTGGGCAGAAGCAGCGTTTAGCCTTGGCTGGTGTCATCGCGATGGGTGCGGGCATGGTGTTGTTGGATGAACCGACGGCGAACCTCGACCCGGAGGGAGCGCGTGAAGTCATCGAGGCGGTGTCCACCATGGTGGAGCGCACTGGTGCCACGCTCATCGTGGTGGAGCACCAGCACGCGGCGTGGAAGGGAGTGCTCGACCGCGCGATTGAGCTGAAGGATGGCCGCATCGTCGCTGACGGTCCAGCGGAGACTGTCGTGGCTTCGCGCTCTATTAGCGGTTTACCGCGGGCGCGGGGGATTGATGGGCCGGCGTCAGGCAGCGTTGGGGTCGTGCCGGAAGCGGCAGAGTCGGAATCGGCGGCGCTGTGGAGCACGGACTTGGTCACCCGCTTCGGGCCGCCGCGCAGCTACGCGTTGCCGCGGGGGAAATCCACGGTGATTACCGGGCCGAATGGTGCGGGCAAGACCACGTGGCTGATGACGGTGGCGGGGCTGCTTCCGGCAGTGTCCGGAGAGATTGGTGTGGCAGAGTACGTGCGGCGGGGGCTTAAGGGCTCGCCGTTGACGTGGAAGTCACGGGAGTTGGCGGACCGCATTGGGTTTGTCTTCCAGAACCCCGAGCACCAGTTCGTTGCCCGCACGGTGGCGGAGGAGCTGCGCGTGGCACCGCGGGTCATGCGCCGCGAGGTGCCAGAGAAGCGGATTGATCAGCTCGTGGAGTCGCTGCGCCTGGGGCATGTGCTCAACGCCAATCCGTTTACGCTCTCCGGAGGGGAGAAGCGCAGGTTGTCCGTGGCCACGGCGTTGGTCACCGCACCCGAGGTGTTGCTCCTTGATGAGCCCACCTTCGGCCAAGATCCCCACACCTTCACCGAGCTGGTGTGGTTGCTGCGGCGCATGGCGGATGAGGGGACGACAATTGCCTCGGTGACCCATGATCCGTTATTCATTTCTGCGTTGGGTGACCACCGAGTGGAGGTGAGCCGTGGCTAGTACAAATCTTTTGCGCGGGATGAATCCGCTATCGCGCATCTTCCTGATGTTCGTGTGGGTGACGCCCTTGTTGCTCTCCGTGGATTGGGTCTCCGCGGCCGTGTCCTTGGGAATGACGCTGCTCTTCGCGCCGCTGTGTGGGGTGTCGTGGACGCGGTTGTTTAAGGCAGGGTGGTTCCTGTTTCTCATCGCGCCGCTGTCTGGAATCTCGATGCTGCTGTACGGGGAGCCCGGTGGGCGGGAGTATTTCAGCTGGTGGCTGATGACGGTCACGGATAACTCGCTGGAGCTGGCCCTCGCCATCACCCTGCGCGTGCTGGCGGTGGCGCTGCCCATGGTGGTGTTGGCGCGGGATATTGACCCGACGGAGCTTGGTGACGCCCTCTCCCAAATCCTCAAGCTGCCCTCTCGGTTCGTCATTGGGGCGGTGGCCGGGGTGCGCATGATGACGCTCTTTAAATCAGACTGGCAGTACCTGGCCATGGCGCGGCGTGCGCGTGGGCTGAGCGACGAAGGCCGCATCAAACACCTCATCACCATGTCCTTCGGCTTGTTGGTGTTAGCCCTGCGCCGCGGAGGCAAGCTGGCCACGGCGATGGAGGCGCGCGGGTTTGGCCGCACCCCGCCGGGCGGTGGCCAGCGCACGTGGGCGCGGCCCTCCCGCCTAGTCGCGCGGGACTGGCTGGCCATGGCGGTGGGAGCGGGCCTCGCGGCGCTTCCGGTGGTAGTTTCGGTTCTCAGTGGGTCCTGGAGATTCTTCGGACTCTAGGACGAACTCTCGCAACGCTGCACGCTAGACGTACCCAGAAGTGGTGAAAGAACACATGCAGGACACGGACCGCACGGACCATCGGGAAGGCGGTAAGGACACTGCCCAAACTCACGCCGCGGAGATGGACAGGCTCTTAAACGATGTGCTGTCGCTCGCGGCAGCGCGCAAGCGCCCGATGCGCCCGGTCACCGTGCTTATCGACGGCCCCTCCGGCGCCGGCAAGACCTGGACCGCTGCGGCCCTGGCGGAGCGTACTGGGTGGCGGGTAGTCCACCTGGACGAGTTCTACCCTGGGTGGCACGGGTTGGAAGAAGGCTCCGCCATGGTGGCGGAGCAAGTGCTGCGGGAAAACAATCCGGGGTACTGGCGTTGGGATTGGGAGGCCAACGCGCCGAAGGATTGGGCCAGCGTGGATGAGCGCGATGATCTGATCGTCGAGGGCGTGGGTTCAGTCACTGGGGCCACCGTGGACGTCGCCAAGCAGCGTGGCTCCGTGGTGACCGTGCGCATCGACGGCCCACGCGAGAAGCGCCGCGAGCGCGCCCTCGAGCGTGACCCCGGTTATGAAGAGTGGTTCGAAACGTGGGAGCGGCAGGAAAAAGAGCATTTCGCCGAGCGCGCAGTAGAGGCGGACTTGACCTGGGAGTGGCACTAGTCCGCACCGGTTGTGGTTGACACATGAGGCCGCCTAATCGGGGATTTGGGCAGATCAGCGCGCTGGTGGTAGTCTGTCCAAGGTTTCATCTTTATGGATGAAAAGTCTGATCGATATCTCAGCCAGACTCTGGTTGAGGAGCGTTCTGGACATGCGGTAGGGCCCCGGAGAAGAGCCCCTATTTTTGCATGTTTGGGCGAGTCAAGCGGTCAGTTCAAGCCGAAGTCATAGAGAAAGACTAGATTTATGCCAACTATTCAGCAGCTGGTCCGCAAGGGCCGCCACGACAAGAAGGCCAAGGTTGCTACGGCCGCCCTGAAGGGCTCCCCGCAGCGCCGTGGCGTGTGCACCCGCGTGTACACCACCACCCCGAAGAAGCCGAACTCGGCTCTGCGTAAGGTTGCCCGTGTGCGCCTGACCTCCGGTATCGAGGTTTCCGCCTACATTCCGGGCGAGGGCCACAACCTGCAGGAGCACTCCATGGTGCTCGTCCGCGGTGGTCGTGTGAAGGACCTCCCGGGTGTTCGCTACAAGATTATCCGCGGCGCACTGGATACCCAGGGCGTGAAGGACCGTAAGCAGGCTCGTTCCCGCTACGGCGCAAAGAAGGGACAGTAATCAACAATGCGTAAGAATGCTGCACCGAAGCGTCCTGTAGTTAAGGACCCGGTTTACAACTCCGAGCAGGTCACCATGCTCGTCAACAAGATCCTCCAGGACGGCAAGAAGTCCACCGCTGAGCGCATCGTCTACGGTGCTCTCGAGGCTTGCCGCGAGAAGACCGGCACCGATCCGGTCGGCACCCTGGAGAAGGCCCTGGGCAACATCCGCCCGGACCTCGAGGTTCGCTCCCGCCGTGTCGGTGGCGCTACCTACCAGGTCCCGGTTGAGGTTAAGCCGGCCCGTTCCAACACCCTGGCTCTGCGTTGGCTGGTGACCTTCACCCGCCAGCGTCGTGAGAACACCATGATCGAGCGCCTCGCAAACGAGATCCTCGATGCATCTAACGGCCTGGGCGCTTCCGTTAAGCGTCGTGAGGATACTCACAAGATGGCTGAGGCCAACCGCGCCTTCGCCCACTACCGCTGGTAATACCTGCGGTATAACCCGCCACACGGCATTATGGCTCGAACAGCGATATCATCGTTTACCTGCGCTGACAGTGCGTGCACGCGCTCCCTTCGGCGGAGCAGCGCACGCTAGTCGGTGCGGAATCTAAACCTTAATAGCGTTGTTTGGGCCATTTTTTATGGCGTAGGGCTTAAAGCCCTGCGACCTCACGCTGACGCGAAAGCCTGGACGTGGCAAAATAGACCAAGACCTATCCATGAAGACGTCATTTTATGTGAGTCGGTCACAAGCTGGCTCGGGCGTCGACGACAATTAAGTTGGGGTATTTACTGTGGCACAACAAGTGCTTAAGGACCTGAACAAGGTCCGCAACATCGGCATCATGGCTCACATCGATGCTGGTAAGACCACTACGACTGAGCGTATTCTCTTCTACACCGGCATCAACCGTAAGGTCGGCGAGACCCACGACGGTGCTTCCACCACCGACTGGATGGAGCAGGAGAAGGAGCGCGGCATCACCATTACGTCCGCCGCCGTTACCTGTTTCTGGAAGAACAACCAGATCAACATCATCGACACCCCGGGCCACGTTGACTTCACCGTTGAGGTTGAGCGCTCCCTGCGTGTTCTTGATGGTGCTGTTGCCGTCTTCGACGGTAAGGAGGGTGTGGAGCCGCAGTCCGAGCAGGTGTGGCGTCAGGCCGCTAAGTACGACGTTCCGCGTATCTGCTTCGTCAACAAGATGGACAAGATGGGTGCGGACTTCTACTTCACCGTCCAGACCATCATCGACCGCCTCGGCGCTAAGCCGTTGGTTCTGCAGCTGCCGATCGGCGCTGAGGATGACTTCGACGGCGTCGTCGACCTCATCGACATGCAGGCCGTGACCTGGCGCGGCAAGGTCGAGACCGGCGCTGAGCCCACCATCGAGGAGATCCCGGCCGACCTGCAGGAGAAGGCCGAGGAGTACCGCGAGAAGCTGCTCGAGGCCGTTGCTGAGTCCGACGAGGCCCTCATGGAGAAGTACTTCGGTGGCGAGGAGCTGACCAAGGAAGAAATCCAGGGTGCCATCCGCAAGATGACCGTCGCCTCTGAGATTTACCCGGTCCTGTGTGGTACCGCTTACCGCAACAAGGGCATCCAGCCGCTTCTCGACGCCGTCGTGGCATACCTCCCGAACCCGCTCGACGTCGGTGAGATCACCGGCCACGCTGTGGGCAACGAGGATGAGGTCATCACCCGTAAGCCGTCCGTGGAGTCCCCGTTCTCCGCACTGGCCTTCAAGATTGCTGCTCACCCGTTCTTCGGTCAGCTGACCTTCACCCGCGTGTACTCCGGCCAGGTTCTGCCGGGCACCGAGGTTATGAACTCCACCAAGGGTAAGAAGGAGCGCATCGGCAAGCTGTTCCAGATGCACGCCAACAAGGAGAATCCGGTGGAGCAGGCGGATGCCGGCAACATCTACGCCGTCATTGGTCTGAAGGAAACCACCACCGGTGACACCCTGTGTGACAAGGACAACCAGATCATCCTGGAGTCCATGGACTTCCCGGACCCGGTTATCAAGGTCTCCATCGAGCCGAAGACCAAGGCCGACCAGGAGAAGCTGGGTACCGCTATTCAGAAGCTGGCTGCCGAGGACCCGACCTTCACCGTCGAGCTCGACGAAGAGACCGGCCAGACCGTTATCGGCGGTATGGGCGAGCTCCACCTCGACGTCCTGGTGGACCGCATGAAGCGCGAGTTCAAGGTTGAGGCAAACATCGGTAACCCGCAGGTTGCCTACCGCGAGACCATCCGCAAGAAGGTCGAGTCCCTGGACTATACCCACAAGAAGCAGACTGGTGGTTCCGGTCAGTTCGCAAAGGTCATCGTCACCATCGAGCCGTACAACCCGGATCCGGAAGAGCTGGAAGAGGGCGAGTCCGCAACCTACAAGTTCGAGAACGCCGTCACCGGTGGCCGCGTTCCGAAGGAGTACATCCCGTCCGTCGACGCTGGTATCCAGGATGCTATGCAGTACGGCTTCGTCGCTGGCTTCCCGCTGGTGAACATCAAGGCCACCCTTGAGGACGGCGCTTACCACGACGTCGACTCCTCTGAGATGGCCTTCAAGCTGGCCGGTTCTCAGGTCCTTAAGGAGGCCGTCGCCAAGGCAAAGCCGGTTCTGCTCGAGCCGATCATGGCCGTTGAGGTCGTGACCCCGGAGGAGTACATGGGCACCGTCAACGGTGACATCTCCTCCCGTCGTGGCCAGGTCTTCGCCATGGAGGATCGCTCCGGCGCGAAGGTGGTTAAGGCTAAGGTTCCGCTGTCCGAGATGTTCGGCTACATCGGCGACCTGCGTTCTTCCACCGCAGGCCGTGCAAACTTCACCATGGTCTTCGATTCCTACGCTGAGGTTCCGTCCTCCGTGGCACAGGCCATCATCGAGGAGCGCACCGGCGCCAAGGCCTAAGGTTTAAGGGGGTCCGATGGACTCTCTACCTTGTGGGGCTGGTAGTCTTCGCCAGTAGGCACCAGCCCCAGCGCTGGGGAGGTAGCGGTCCGCTGAGTGCGTAAACATTTTGCGCGTTGAGCCGGCCGTTACCCTCCCAGGATCCTTTAAATTGATTCTTGTCGAGGGTCAACGTCCGCACCTGATGGGCGGGGTTACCTCCTATTTGGGCAGTTTGAAAAAACTGCGGCATAAATCTAGGATCGTGTAACTGGCACGTAAGAAAGCGTCATTAGCGCTTATGAGCTTCGGCTCGAAGTGCCAATGGCAATACAAACCACGTGGCTGCGAAATACGTAGCCGCCATAGAGTCCAGGAGGACAAACAGTGGCAAAGGAGAAGTTCGAGCGTACGAAGCCGCATGTGAACATCGGCACCATCGGACACGTCGACCACGGCAAGACCACCACCACCGCAGCGATCACCAAGGTTCTGGCTGACGCTTACCCGGAGGAGAACACCGCTTTCGCCTTCGACATGATCGACAAGGCTCCTGAGGAGAAGGAGCGCGGTATTACCATCAACATCTCCCACGTTGAGTACTCCACCCCGAAGCGCCACTACGCACACGTGGACGCCCCGGGCCACGCCGACTACATCAAGAACATGATTACCGGCGCTGCTCAGATGGACGGTGCCATCCTGGTTGTTGCTGCAACCGATGGCCCGATGCCGCAGACCCGTGAGCACGTGCTCCTCGCTCGCCAGGTTGGCGTTCCGTACATCCTCGTTGCACTGAACAAGTGCGACATGGTTGACGATGAGGAAATCATCGAGCTCGTCGAGATGGAGATCCGCGAGCTGCTCGCCGAGCAGGACTACGACGAGGAAGCTCCGATCGTTCACATCTCCGCTCTCAAGGCTCTCGAGGGTGACGAGAAGTGGGCACAGTCCATCGTTGACCTGATGCAGGCTTGCGATGACTCCATCCCGGATCCGGAGCGCGAGCTGGACAAGCCGTTCCTGATGCCGATCGAGGACATCTTCACCATTACCGGCCGCGGTACCGTTGTTACCGGCCGTGTTGAGCGTGGTTCCCTGAACGTCAACGAGGACGTTGAGATCATCGGTATCCGCGACAAGGCTACCTCCACCACCGTTACCGGTATCGAGATGTTCCGCAAGATGATGGACTACACCGAGGCTGGCGACAACTGTGGTCTGCTTCTGCGTGGTACCAAGCGTGAGGACGTCGAGCGTGGCCAGGTTGTCATCAAGCCGGGCGCTTACACCCCGCACACCAAGTTCGAGGGTTCCGTCTACGTCCTGAAGAAGGAAGAGGGCGGCCGCCACACCCCGTTCATGGACAACTACCGTCCGCAGTTCTACTTCCGCACCACCGACGTTACCGGCGTCATCAAGCTGCCTGAGGGCACCGAGATGGTTATGCCGGGCGACAACGTTGAGATGTCCGTAGAGCTCATCCAGCCGGTCGCTATGGACGAGGGCCTGCGCTTCGCTATCCGCGAGGGCTCCCGCACCGTCGGCGCTGGCCGCGTTACCAAGATCCTCGACTAATTCTCGCTAAGGCTAAAGGCCTTTCCTGATTAGCAGGTCTGAAAGCCGCTCAATCCCTGTTGGGGTTGGGCGGCTTTGGTGATCGCGGGCCTACTAGGCTTAAGTATCATGTTTGACCCAACCCGCATTGACCGCACCCTCGCTGCCTTGCGCGCTGCGTGGGAAGGTCAGCCGGATCTTCCTTTGGGAACCCTGTTCGGCATGCTGGCGGCTGAAGGGTACGGCTGGGGCGTGCCTGACGCCGAACTTACGGCCCGCTTGGAGTCCATGGCTGCCGTCCACCCACCGCTCGTGCCTCTCGCACCAACCTCGTCTCCGAAGGCCTCTGGCTCGTCATCACACCCACGCACCGGGTGACGTTGGTTCCTCAGGTGCCCACCGCATCCACCTCGACGCAGCCGTCCACCGCACCAGCCCCGACTCAACACCGGGCGAACATCGAGCCCACTTCTCCGTCCGATTGTGTGGCGGTTGTACGCCCCGTGTCTAAGGATGGCCAGCTCGGGCAGCCGGTGGCTTGGCGAGTTTCTGCGCTGCGGCCTGTCGGTCCAGGCCGGCTGCTCGTCATAGCTGATGCCGAGGGATTTGAGCACCGCTTCGGTGTTGTCGAGTCCGTCACCCGCCTGCGCGAGGACCATCGAGCCCTGTCAGGCCTCAAGCGCCGAAGCGTGGGGGACCGCGTGTGGTTCATCCGCACCGACGCGGAAACAATCCTCCTCGACCACGGCCTGCACATCATCGAGCGCAAGAATCGAGAGCTTGTCCGAACCGACTTCTCCTGGCACCGCATCGAGGAGGGCGAAGTCGGAAAACCTTTCCGTGTCCACCTCTCACGCGGCACCATGCACGCGTTCGGCACCATAAAGGAACTCATCCTCGCGGAGTCTGAGCCGTGGAGCTCCTCCGAGTAGCCCTGTCTTTACGTGGACCGCGACTAGGGATCACCGACGTGCCCGTCAACCTTCATCCGGTTGGCGGGTTTCGTTCTTTAAGGGCTTAACCCTCAGCGGGCAGCACGTGAATCGTGCTCAAGGATCGCCGATTTGCCCGCGTGCCTTGATGTGGTCCGCGGGTGGCAGTGTTGTCACTGGTGGTTAGCTGTTTCCTTTCTGCCGTTGCTGCGTGTGGTGGCTGTGGTTGTTAGCTGCTGTCGGGTGGTGGGTCTGGTGGTTGTCCTGCTTGTTCGGCGTTGAGTCTGGCTAGTGCTTCTTGGTATTCGGGCATTGCGGTGATTGGTGTGCCCCAGGGTGGGATGAAGCTGACCCCGGTGTTGAGCCGGTACATGTAGCCGCGCCCGGTAGGCCTTTGTGGGTCATCGTCGTTAATGCCGTTGTGGTAGGCGCATAGGAAGGTCAGGTTTTTAATGTTGGTGTAGCCGCCTGCCTGCCAGGGGATGAGGTGATGGACTTGGCAGTAGTCTGCCGGCTTATTGCAGCCTGGTCTAGAACAGGTGTGGAATTCAGCGTGCAGGGTAAGGCGCTGTTTGAAGTTTGCTCCACGCTCTAGCCGGAAGGTGTCGATGGGTCCTTCAATGGGGTGCACGATGGTGGCATAGCCTATTTCGGCGAATTTGTGGGTGAGGAATTCTGCCCCGGTCATGCGCCCGCCGTTGGTCAGGTTGAGCTCTATTTCGTCCCCGTCGCCGTTAATGATCTGGTCGAGCTCGTTCAACGTGACGATGACTTGGGTGCGCACCGCTGGTTTGGAACCGGTGCTTTCTTTGAAGAAGATGTCGTTGGCGGCTTGAAGCAGGTCGGTGTTGGTGGATTCGAGTACGCCGCGCATGTTGGCGATCGTGGTGGCATCGTCGGTTATGGAGAGTGTGTTGGGGCCTTGTTCCCGGTAGGTGATGCGCACGCCTGGTTTGGCTATGCGTTTGGAGCGGAGTTCTTTCAGTCGTGTGGCGGCGACGGTGGGGATGCGGTGTGCGGGTGTGGCGGCGAGTTTGATTCTGAGGTTCCAGGCGTCGAGGGTTTTCTTGACTTTTGCGGTGTAGGTTTCAATCAGTGCCAGGGTGCCGAGGCTGTGGCGTTGTTGAAGTGCTGCGTGGCGGGCTTTGCGTTGTTTGCCGCTAAATCGGGTGGGCCCGAAATAAACCTGGTTAAGGTTTGCAAGCTCAGCGGCATCGGAAGCAGAAGCGCCGAGCGCGCGAAGCTCATCGGGTGAGCCAGGTATGTGTTCCACCAGCGCAATCCCCGAGTTGCGTAGGCGGATGTAGGTTTCGATATCCCCCATGGGCACAAAGACTAAAACAGCACCGTGGGCCCCGCAACCGGAGGGACAAAATTCCTTGTGAGGGGTAATGGGGCTGGTACGAGAAAAGCCCCTCGGGTGAGGGGCTTGAATGCTCAACGCGCGCGCTACGCTGAGGCGGACTGCACCTTCGTGAAGTGGACCTTGTACCGCGTATCAACATCCATGCCCGGAAATGCTGCGCGGAAGTCACTGTCATTGACCTCGATGGCGTCCTTGATACGCAGCAAGGGCGTATCAGGATCCGCCAACACTTCATACTGCAGCGTCGGCCGCGAGCGGTCGTAGGCCACGAGCCGCGAAACCTTCTCAACGCCCTCTACCGCCGCGAGGGTATCCGCCACCGCACCCGCAATCGCAGACATCTCCGTTTTAATCGCGCCTTCCTCATCGGAGGCATCAGAGGGTACCGAGTTAAACCGATGGTGCCGCAGGTTGCTAATGACGAGCCACAGGCCGGCGAGGCTGCAGATGATCGTCGCCAAGCACAGCGCATACGGCCACCAGGTCTGTTCCGGCAAGCCAGCCCACGTATCGTGGTCCACCCAGGACGCCAAATATGTGGCGAAGGGGACCTCGAAGTGTATAAGAATCGGCCACGCGCCCAACGCAATGAGCAGGAGCCCCAAGACAGCGAGAATCGTGCGGTCTATACCTGCGAGCGTCTTAGACATTGGCAACCTCCTCATCATTTTCAATCACCACGGTGATGTCTGGGGGTGGGGTAATCGCCGCAAGCGCCGCCGTTACGGCTTCAGTGACGCGGGCCTTGAGCTGGGCGTCGTCAGTATCGCCCGTCGCGGTCACCGTGATCTGAGAGCGGCCTTGTGAAATCTTCGCCCGACTCCGCGCCGCCACAGTTCCCGGCACCCGCCGCGCCGTCGCCGACGCCAGGCGGGCAATATCCACCGCGCGCAGCCACATCGACGCGTCCTCAGACCCAATTTGCACGTGCATTGCCTTCCGCGGCGCGCACGCCGCCCACAGCAGAATCAACCCGACGACGATGGCGACGCCCCCGGCGACCAGCATCCAGGTGGCGACAGTCGGCGTGGACATCACGTCGATGAATGGCTGTAGCCACGAGACACCGCCCTCCTTGGCACCCACGACCCAGGCTTCGTGCCCCGCGACGACGGCCGCGGCGAGCAGCAGGATGCCGACGATGATGGTCCACCCGCGCGCCGGCGGGGATGCCTTTGGGCGCTGGCCAAAGCCAACGGGAAGGGCGCTCTCACTCATGATGGACTCCTTCGCGGATAGTGATGGCACGCAGCGGCATCGGCCGTGGAATGTCGACCCGGCGTGTGAACACGGCGGAAGGCCGAATCTCAATGGGGCGTAGCTGGAGCGGCTCGGCGTGCGGGGTGCGCAGGGGAGCAGCCTGCGGGACCTGAACCCGCCGCGGCTGGACGGGGCGGGGAGCCTCAACGCGGCGCAGCGCGAATCCCCGCGGAGCCGGTACGGAACGGACGTCCACGGGCGCGGGGGCGGCGACAGCGCGCAGCGGCTGCGGCGGGGCTGTGCGAACGGGGCGCAGCTCGTCGTAGCGGTGCTCGCCAGGGCCGAAACCTTCCGTGCGTACTTCAACGTCCGCCTGCTTGCCGACGCCCCTCACTTTTACCGCCTCCGGCACCGCCACCGCACGCACCGACACCGGTGAGGGGACCGCAACCTGGTGAACCTTTGCGTGCGGTGAGACCTCAACAGGCTTCAGGGCACGTTCCGGAACAATCGCGGGAATCTGCGGGGTTAGCGGCGCGCGGGTGTCGACCGCCAGTGCGGTCGTGCGCTCGCCCGCGACCGCGCCGGCGACCGTCACGTTGACGCGGGTGGTACGAAAACCCGTGAAATCGCGGACGGCTTCCCGAATCGCCGTGCGGACGGCCTTCGCCACTGCGGTGACGGGGGAGGGCCAGTACACAGCGATGTCGACGTCGACCGCCACCATCTGTGTATCCGGGTCCATCTGCGCCATCACGCGCGGAAAGGCGCGGCCGGCGAGGCCGGCTAACTTAGCGTCGACAGCCGCGGTTCCCGGCACGCTCGCAATGGCGGAGTTAATGACCTTTTCCATCGCACGCAGGGAAAAGCGGGTCCGCCCGGCGAGGGCGACCCCGGTGGAATCGGTGCTCACTAGCCTCGGCCTCTATCCTGGCCGACCACGCCCTTCCACACCGCGGTGAGGTCAATGCGGCCGTCGAAATGCGCGCCGATGACGCCGCCGACCGCGGCGAGCAGCACCGCCAGCGCGACGTACCACACGCCGAGGTAGATGAAAAAGGCCAGAACCAAGCCGGCAATCACGCCGAGGGAGGTGTAGTTCTTCATGGTTTTCCTTTAGTTCTGTGTGTCGGTTCCTCTACACCGCGTCGTCGAAGACAACGTCCACGCGGCGCGCCGCGGGCCAGGTGTTGCGGACGGTGGTGCGGGTGGCGGCACCAAGCTCGGCGAGCGGAACGCCGGCGCTGACATCAACGACGACGTGCAGCTCCAGGTGCGTGTCATCCTGCGGGGTGGGGCGGCGGATGCCGCGTATGCGCTCACCGGGAAACAGGAGCGCGACCTCCCCGAACCGGCCGGGCGAGAGCTTGGCGACGCCCCTCAGATCCGTCACCGCCGCCACTATGGACTGCGCGATGGAGGGGGTCAGCTCGGCAGGGGCCACGTTATGCCTGGCCCTGGGTAACCGCCGGGGCTGACTCGGTGGAATCCTGCTCTTCCTTCGGCAGCTTGACGTCGTGGACGACGACGTCAACGCGGTCCACGCTCAGGCCGGTCATGCGCTCGACCGCATTCATGATGTTGCGGCGGATGGCCTCGGCGAGCTCGTGGATGGCCACGCCGTACTCGGCGATGATGGCGATATCAATGGAAGCGGTGCCGTTGTTCACCTCGACGGTGACGCCCTGGCGCACGTCCTCGGAAGCACCGAAGGATTCGCGGATAGAACCCATCATGCGGGCGCCGCCGCCACCGAGGGCAGCGACACCGGAGACCTCGCGGGCGGCGATTCCGGCGATCTTGGACACGACGACGTCATCGATGCGGGTGGTGCCGAAGTCGGTCTCCAGGTTCTTGTTGCGCTCCGGTGCGGGTGCCGGGGTGGCGTCGCCAGCCTGAGTGTTCTGCTCGGCAACGTCCTTGGGGGTGGTGTTCTCAGCCATGCTCAATCCTTTTCATTGTGTAGTTGGTACCTACGTCACGAGCTTATCGCCGAACGCATAACGTGGGGCGGCGGGGAGGCAATCCTTGCCCAAAACGTGATGTTACCCACTGTTTCGGCAGGAGTTTGGAAAACGCGAGGTTACGTGCTTAAATACAGGGGTTGCTTTAACACAGCAACGTAGCCGCAGGCGCAAGCTTGTAGGGCGTTGTTGCTGGTAAGGCGAACATGACACCTTTGTTGTGGAGTTCATTCCAGAGCTGCACGCGAAGGTCATCCGATCGGGCTAGGTCCGCGCTTGAGCAGAGACAACCCGAGAAGATGGACCGGAGAAGGGGCATGGCAAATAAACAGCGGCAGTATATGAATAAGACTTTGGTTGCGGATCGTTGAGATCTAACGCCCCAGTCTTCTTCCTATTTACTTTGACTACGGGTCTTGTACCCCGTCACGAGCACTGCACTCTGGGCTTTGCCTTAAGTCACTCTCGTGGTCGTCATGACAGTCAGACAACTGGCGTTGAGCCATGGCTTCCAGCCCGGACAACGTTATAGAGAAATCGAGAAGCAATTTCCCACCGCTTCACGCCCCGGATAGGCCGGGTATGTGAAAGTGGGGAAGCGAGGAAGAGGATAAGCGTGGCGGGACAAAAAATCCGCATTCGGCTGAAGGCCTACGACCACGAGGCCATCGACGCTTCTGCTAAGAAGATCGTCGAGACCGTTACCCGTACGGGTGCTCGTGTTGTCGGCCCGGTGCCGCTCCCAACCGAGAAGAACGTATACGCCGTTATTCGTTCTCCGCACAAGTACAAGGACTCTCGCGAGCACTTCGAGATGCGCACTCACAAGCGCCTCATCGACATTCTCGACCCGACCCCGAAGACCGTTGACGCCCTGATGCGCATCGACCTTCCGGCAAGCGTCGACGTGAATATTCAGTAAGCGATCGACACAACGTATTTGGTGGAGAACAAACAATGAGTGAAAACGAGATCAAGGGAATTCTGGGCACCAAGCTCGGCATGACCCAGGTCTTCGACGAGGAGAACCGCGTTGTGCCGGTGACCGTCGTCGAGGCTGGCCCGTGCGTGGTTACCCAGATCCGTACCAAGGAAACCGATGGCTACAACGCCATCCAGATTGCCTTCGGCGAGAAGGACCCGCGCAAGGCCAACAAGCCGGCCGCTGGTCACTTCAAGAAGGCTGGCGTGACCCCGCGCCGCTACGTCGCTGAGATCCGCATGGACGATACCTCCGCATACGAGGTCGGCCAGGAGGTCAAGGTGGACATCTTCGAGGGCGTGACCTTCGTTGACGTCACCGGCACCACCAAGGGTCACGGCTACGCTGGCGCCATGAAGCGCCACGGCTTCGCAGGCCAGGGCGCTGCTCACGGTAACCAGGCTGCTCACCGCCGCGTTGGTGGCATCGGTGGCGCTTCGTTCCCGGGCCGCGTCTTCAAGGGTAAGCGCATGGCTGGCCGCATGGGCCAGGACCGCGTGACCACCCAGAACCTGAAGATTCAGAAGATTGATGCCGAGTCCAACCTGCTGCTCATCAAGGGTGCTATCCCGGGTGCGCGCGGTGGCCTCGTCACCGTTAAGACCGCAGTGAAGGGCGGTGCACACGCATGAGCAACCTCAAGCTAGACGTCCAGACCGCTGACGGTAAGACCAACGGCACCGTTGAGTTGCCGGCCGAGCTCTTTGACACCGAGGCATCCATTGCTCTGATGCACCAGGTTGTCAACGCACAGCTCGCTGCCGCTCGTCAGGGTACCCACAAGACCAAGACCCGCGGCGAGGTCCGCGGTGGTGGTCGCAAGCCGTTCCGCCAGAAGGGCACCGGCCGCGCCCGCCAGGGTTCCATCCGTGCTCCGCACTACACCGGCGGCGGCACCGTGCATGGCCCGGTCCCGCGTGACTACTCCCAGCGCACCCCGAAGCGCATGATCAAGGCTGCTCTCTACGGCGCACTGTCTGACCGTGCACGTAACGAGCGCATCCACGTCATTGAGGAGCTCGTCCCGGGCCAGACCCCGTCCACCAAGCAGGCCAAGGCCTTCATCGAGCGCCTCACCGACCGCAAGAACGTTCTTCTGGTCATCGGCCGCGAGGACATCAATGCTCGCCGCAGCGCCAACAACCTGCCGAACGTCCAGATCCTGGACGCCGGTCAGCTGAACACCTACGACGTCCTCTACTCGGACGACGTTGTGTTCTCCGTTGAGGCTCTGCACACCTTCGTCGAGCGCGCTACCGGCGCTGCCGAGGAAGCTAAGGAGGAGAAGTAATGGCTAAGCTCGCTAACCCGCGCGACGTCATCATCGCACCGGTTGTGTCCGAGAAGTCCTACGGCCTCATGGAGCAGAACGTGTACACGTTCTACGTCTCCACGGACTCCAACAAGACCCAGATTAAAGATGCCGTCGAGCAGATCTTCGGCGTGCAGGTTGCTTCCGTGAACACCGTGAACCGTGCAGGTAAGCGCAAGCGCACCCGCACCGGTTTCGGTCAGCGTAAGTCCACCAAGCGCGCCTACGTGACGCTCCGTGAAGGCAGCGACTCCATCGACGTCTTCGGCGCAGGCGCTTAAGCCCCACCGAAGAGCCGAAAGGAAAAGGAAGAATTATGGCTATTCGTAAGTACAAGCCGACAACTCCGGGTCGCCGCGCATCCTCCGTGTCCGAGTTCGAGGAAATCACTCGCTCGACCCCGGAGAAGTCCCTGCTGCGCCCGCTGAGCAAGACTGGTGGTCGTAACAACTACGGCCGCATCACCACCCGCCACATCGGCGGTGGCCACAAGCGCCGTTACCGTCTCATCGACTTCCGTCGTACCGACAAGGACGGCATCCCTGCAAAGGTCGCTCACATTGAGTACGACCCGAACCGTACCGCTAACATCGCCCTCCTGCACTACGCAGACGGCGAGAAGCGCTACATCATCGCCCCGAAGGGCCTGAAGCAGGGCGCCATCGTTGAGGCTGGTGCGAACGCAGATATCAAGGTTGGCAACAACCTGCCGCTGCGCAACATCCCGACCGGTACCACCATCCACGCTGTGGAGCTCAAGCCGGGCGCTGGCGCTAAGCTGGCTCGCTCCGCTGGTGCCTCCATCCAGCTGCTGGGTAAGGAGGGCAAGTACGCCATCCTGCGTATGCCGTCCTCTGAGATCCGTCGCGTCGACATCCGTTGCCGCGCCACCGTCGGTGAGGTTGGCAACGCTGACCAGATGAACATCCGCTGGGGCAAGGCCGGCCGTATGCGCTGGAAGGGCGTCCGCCCGACCGTCCGCGGTGTCGTTATGAACCCGGTCGACCACCCGCACGGTGGTGGTGAGGGTAAGACCTCGGGTGGTCGCCACCCGGTGTCGCCGTGGGGCCACAAGGAAGGCCGCACCCGCAACCCGAACCGTTACTCGAACAATATGATCGTGCGCCGTCGTCGCCCGAACAAGAAGCGCTAAGAGGAGGTAAACAATGCCACGCAGCCTTAAGAAGGGCCCGTTCGTCGATGAGCACCTCCTCAACAAGGTTGATGCTCAGAACGAGGCCGGCACCAAGCAGGTCATCAAGACCTGGTCTCGCCGCTCCACCATCCTGCCCGATTTCATCGGTCACACCTTCGCCGTCCACGACGGCCGCAAGCATGTGCCGGTGTTCGTCGAGGACTCCATGGTTGGTCACAAGCTCGGTGAGTTCGCACCCACCAAGACCTTTAAGGGTCACGTCAAGGACGACAAGAAGGGACGTCGATAAGCGATGAGTGACACCATCACCTCCGCATCCGCAACGGCTCGCTACGTCCGCGTTACCCCGATGAAGGCACGCCGCGTCATCGACTTGGTCCGCGGTAAGTCCGTAGCCGAGGCACTTGCAATCCTGAAGTACGCTCCGCAGGGCGCCGCTGAGCCGGTCGCCAAGGTCGTTGCATCCGCAGCTGCCAACGCTGAGAACAACTTTGGCCTGGATCCGCGCACCCTGGTCATCTCCGAGGCATACGCCAACGAGGGTCCGACCATGCGTCGTTTCCAGCCGCGCGCACAGGGCCGCGCATTCATGATTCGTAAGCGCACCAGCCACATCACCGTGGTTGTCGAGAGCCAGAAGGAAGGGGCCAAGTAATGGGCCAGAAGATCCATCCTCACGGCCTACGTTTGGGCATCACTTCCGACTGGAAGACCCACTGGTACGCCGATAAGGACTACGCAAACTACGTAGCCGAAGACATCAAGATCCGCGAGTATTTGGAGAAGGGCCTCGACCGCGCCGGCATTGCCGACGTCGTCATCGAGCGCACCCGCGACCGCGTCCGCGTGGACATTCACACCGCCCGCCCGGGCATCGTGATTGGCCGCCGCGGCGCTGAGGCTGACCGCATCCGCCGCGAGCTGGAGAAGCTCACCGGCAAGATGGTTGCCCTCAACATTCTCGAGGTCAAGCAGGTCGACGCCAACGCAACCCTGGTTGCGCAGTCCATCGCGGAGCAGCTGGTTAACCGTGTCGCATTCCGTCGTGCAATGCGCAAGGCTATCCAGTCCGCTATGCGCCAGCCGCAGGTCAAGGGCATCAAGATTCTGCTGTCCGGCCGCCTGGGCGGTGCAGAAATGTCTCGCGTTGAGCGCTACCACGAGGGTCGCGTTCCGCTGCACACTCTTCGCGCCGAAATCGACTACGGCACCGCAGAGGCCCACACCACCTTCGGCCGCATCGGCATCAAGGTGTGGATCTACAAGGGTGACGTTGTCGGTGGCGTGCGCGAGTCCGAACTGAACGCTCCGGCGCAGGGCCGTGGCCGCGGTGACCGTAACGGTCGCTCGCGCCGTGGCGGCCAGCGTCGTCAGCGCGCACAGCAGAAGCAGGAGGGCTAATCCATGCTGATTCCTAAGCGCGTCAAGTACCGTCGCCAGCACCGCCCGACCCGCTCGGGTGTGTCCAAGGGCGGTAACCGCATCAACTTCGGTGACTACGCCATCCAGGCTCTTGAGCCGGCGTACATCACCAACCGCCAGATTGAGGCCGCACGTATTGCCATCAACCGCCACGTTAAGCGCGGTGGCAAGGTGTGGATCAACATCTTCCCGGACCGCCCCCTGACCCAGAAGCCGCTCGGCGTGCGTATGGGTTCCGGTAAGGGTCCCGTCGAGAAGTGGGTTGCCAACGTTAAGCCGGGCCGCATCCTCTTCGAGATGACCTACCCGAACGACGAAGTTGCCATCGAGGCTCTGCGCCGCGCTGGCCAGAAGCTTCCGTGCAAGGTCCGCATCATCAAGAAGGAGGACCAGTTCTAATGGCTACCGGTACCCCCGCCCACGAGTTCCGTGAGCTCGACAACGCTGAGCTGGAGACCCGCCTGAAGGATGCGAAGGAAGAGCTCTTCAACCTTCGTTTCCAGAAGGCCACTGGCCAGCTGACCAACAACCGCCGCATCGGCACGGTTAAGCGCGACATCGCCCGCATCTACACCGTTCTGCGCGAGCGCGAGCTGGGCCTGTCCGTTGCTCCGGGAGCTGAGGCTTAATCATGAGTGAGGCAAACGTGAACACTAAGAAGGAAAAGGGCGCTCGCAAGACCCGCACCGGCATCGTTGTCTCTGACAAGATGGATAAGACCATCGTTGTCGAGCTCGAGGACCGCAAGCAGCACGCCCTCTACGGCAAGATTATGCGCACTAACAAGAAGGTTAAGGCGCACGACGAGAACGAGACCGCCGGCATCGGCGACCGCGTTCTCATCGCCGAGACTCGCCCGCTGTCCAAGGACAAGCACTTCCGTCTCGTCGAGATCGTGGAGAAGGCTAAGTAAAATCTAGCCCTCCTCGATATCAGTGGCCCCCACGGTGAACGTGGGGGCCATTTTTATGCGCCCTTGGCTTCCGCGTCCGGCACGCCAGAGACAACAGCCTGCCAGGGGAACGGTCTCCAGTTATGGGTATTAAGCTGCGAAAACGTGTTAGGGTAAGGCCGTTCATCTCCTGAAAGGCCAAACTCTCTATGTCCGCGTTCTCTCGCTCTCTGTTTACCCTTGTCTGCGCTTCCTCTGTTGCAGCCCTCGTCGGTTGCACCGCGGAGGAGCCTGCTCCTGTTGCTGCCGATGCTCCGGCGGTGGAATCCACTGGCGACGTTTCAACGACGCAGGCCGAGCCGGATTCGGACGGGCAGCCACAACCGAGCATCGAAGCGGCCGGCCCGAACCCGACGCTGCCAGCCGGCTATACACCTGGCGCCGCTGATTCTGGCGCGGCTGAAGGCGCGAAGACGTCCAACGCACAGGACGTAGATAAAGGCGGCGCGGGCACCTCCGCCGCCAGCGGCATTGAGAAGTGCGTGTACCGGAAGGACCGCGTCCGCAGCGAGGGCAATCCTGCCGATGTCCCGTCTACCGTGTCGGGTACCGTACACAAGGCAAAAGCAGGCGACCTCGACGGTG
The DNA here is from genome assembly GCF_023574125.1 of Corynebacterium intestinale. Taxonomy (NCBI): domain Bacteria; kingdom Bacillati; phylum Actinomycetota; class Actinomycetes; order Mycobacteriales; family Corynebacteriaceae; genus Corynebacterium; species Corynebacterium intestinale. The sequence goes on along the minus strand of NZ_JAMKFF010000009.1, from coordinate 95,553 downwards.
GAGAGCCCGGCATCGTCTTGCCCGAGTATGCCTCGGAAGAGGTGTGGGTCCTGGTCTTGGACGCACCCACCACGTTGAGCGGCAGCATGAGCGGCAGGCCGGGTGAGGTGGAGGTTCGTGCAAACCAGGAATGCATCGGAATAGTCGGCAGTGGGGATTTGTGGGACGGCTACGAAGGCATGAAGGTCACCTTGCCGATCGATGCCACGAGCGGATTCTGGCAAAGCGATGTGAGTGTCCCGATGGGCACGCTGCGCATGCCCTACATACCGGCAGACATTCTTTAGCGCACCCGCCGGTGCGTGAGCGCGATAGCGATGCTAAAGACGCTAAGTACCGCGCCCACCGCGAGAAGAAACGTGCCGACGCGGTAGGGCGCGGCGCTGGCCAGGTCGACGGTGCGAAAGACCTTGAGCCACACCAGCCAGCCCGCGATGAGCGCAACCGCGCCCAGCGCGGAGATAGCGCGCAGCCCGCGGGTGGGGCGCTGGGCGGGGGAGAAGGCGTGGTAGGAGGCGTCGACAAGCGCGGCGCCACCCAACAGCACCGACAGCACCACCGCAGCTGGCACCGGCAGAAGCGCGCCCGTGCCGAAGACGACGGGCAAAATGAAGGACACCGTCACCACGAGGAAGAGCAGGCCGTGGAGCCCGGTCGTGCGCAGGGGATAGCTCATAGTAGTTCCTCCACCTCAGAAAGCGTGGGCGGCTGCGCGCCCGTGCGGGAAACAGTAATGGCTGCGGCCGTCGCCGCAAAGTGCAGGATCTCCTGCCACTCCTCGACGCTCAAAGCGCTAATGTCCCGCTCCACCAACTGTCTTAAGAGCGCGGCCATCACCGTGTCGCCCGCGCCGATGGTGTCCGCCACCTCCACCGTAACCGGCGGGACCTGCAGCGACACCGAGTCCGTGCGCACGCTCAGACCTTCGGCGCCACGCGTGGTCACGACCACGGGCACCTGCGAAAGTGCGTCCTCACCGAGGAATTCAACCTCCTCCTCGCTCAGCTTCAACAGCGTGACGTGTGGCAGCAAGGACAACAAAAACTCGCGGTGCGCCGGGGTGGCGAAGAAGGGACGGATGTTCGGATCCAGCGCCACCTTCGTGCCCTGCGCCGCAAGCTCCTGGAGCAGCTCGGCATAGCGGGATGCGCCCGGCTCCAGGGCGAGGGAGACGGTGCCGAAGCAGGCCCAGGGGACGTCAGCAAGCACAGGCTCCACCAGCCGGTCCGCCGTGCCCTCCGTATAGAAGGAGTAGGTGGCCGAGCCGTCCTCCCCGATGTTGCAGACCGCCAGCGTTGTGGGCTCGTCACCGCGCTGCACGAGCGAGGTATCCACTCCTTCTTTATGTAGGCGCTCCACGAGCGCCTGCCCGAATGCATCCCGCGAAAGCCGCGATTGAAAACCCACGCTTGCGCCCAAACGACCCGCCGCGACCGCCACATTGAAGGGGCCGCCGCCCAACGCCGGGGTGAGATCTGCCAGCCCCCCGCGTCCGCGCGGAACGAGGTCAACGAGGCCTTCGCCACACACCATAATGTCCATAGAGCCCATACTATCGGGAGCATGAACTACCGTCCGCACTTCCATCTCTCCCCGCCGTCTGGTCGCCTTAACGATCCAAATGGGGTCTTCCTTGATGGCGATAACCTGCACGTTTACTATCAGCATGACCCCTGCTTCCCACACGCGCCGAAGCAGACGGGCTGGGGGCACGCCGTGATTTCCCTGAGCGAGCCGAAGCCCTGGCGACACTTCCCGGACGCGCTCTATCCCATCCGTGAGCACGACGCCCACGGTTGCTATTCCGGTGGCGCGGTGCTCGACGGCGAGGATGTCTGGCTGTTTTATACCGGCAACCTCAAGCGCGATGGCGTGCGGATTCCCTCGCAGAACCGCGTCCGCGCGGTCGATGCCGGCGGCCCAGAAGGCGGCTTCTACGAGCACGACGCAGCGAACCCGCTCATCGACGGGCCCGCCCCAGGTTTCACCGGGCATTACCGCGATCCCCAGATCACCCGCGACAAGCACGGCTGGCGCATGGTGCTCGGCGCCCAGGCGGAGGATGAAACCGGGCACGTGGTGCTCTATCGCTCCACGGACTTGGCGCAGTGGTCCTTTGACGGTGCGCTCACCTTTGACACCTCGGGCGCTGAGCCGGGCCTGAGCCCCGACCTGGTGCCGGGCGGCTACATGTGGGAATGCCCGAATCTGCTCACGCTGCGGGACCGCGCCACGGGGGAGGACAAGGACGTCCTGGTCATCTGCCCACAAGGTTTAGATCCCGTGCGCGGTAGCGCCACGCACTACGCCTCCTCCGACCAGTGCGGCTACCTCGTGGGCCGTCTTGAGGGCACGGTTTTCCACGTGGAGCGCGGCTTCAGCGAGCTGGACTATGGCCACCAGTTCTATGCGCCGCAGCTGGTGGAGAGGGACGGCGAGGCCATCATGCTGGGCTGGATGGGGCTGCCCGCGCAGGATGACACCCCGACTGTCGCCCAGGGCTGGGTGCACACGCTGACGCTTCCGCGGCGCGTCTGGCTGGAGGATGGCTGGTTGCGCCAGGCACCGCTGTGGTCCGTGCCGGCGGGACCGGCGCGAGAGGGGTTCGGTTCGGTGGCCACGCTGCAGGCTGGGGAGGGCACTTATGCGCTTGTCGACGCCTCCGGTGCCACCGCCTTCCTCGTAGCTTACGGCGGGGGAGAGCTGCGACTCTCCTCTGGCGAGGATGAGCGCGTTGTGCCGTGTCCGGCAGGAACACTGGAGCTTATCGCTGATGGCTGCGCGGTGGAGGTCTTTGCGGGCGATGGACGGATTGCGGGGGCGTCGGCAGTCTTTGGCGCCGGTGACGCTCCCTGGCGCGGCTGGGAAGTCCGGTAGGGTGTGAATTTTCCTATATTTGCGCCCGAATGGTTGGCTTTATGTTGGGTAACGTGTCTAATGGGAGGTGAAGCTATTTAATTCATCTCACTCTCCGAGGAGGCACGCCGGTATGGATCACAAACAGGTCGCGGCGCGAACACTCAAAGCAATCGGCGGCGAAGACAACATTGTGGCGCTCGCGCACTGCGCCACCCGCCTGCGCATGGTGCTGAAAGACAGCAAAAAAGTCGATACGGCCGCACTGGAAAACGATCCGGACCTCAAGGGCATCTTTGAGGCCGGGGGCATGTTCCAGGTCATCGTCGGCCCGGGCGATGTCAACATCGTCTTCGACCAGATCAACGCGATGACCTCGAAGGATATCGCGGTTTCTACTGACAAGCTCAAGGACATCGCCGCCGACTCCGGCAATTGGTTCTCCCGGGCGGTGAAGGTCCTCGCGGATATCTTCGTGCCGCTCATCCCGATTCTGGTTGGCGGCGGTCTGCTCATGGCGCTCAACAATGTGCTGACCGCCAACGGGCTGTTCGGCGAGCAATCCGTCATCGAGATGTTCCCAGCCATGGCGGATGTCGCCGGGCTCATCAACCTCCTGGCTTCCGCGCCGTTCGCCTTCCTGCCCATCCTGGTGGGCTTCACCGCCACCAAGCGCTTCGGCGGCAACGAGTTCCTCGGCGCGGGCATGGCCATGGCCATGGTGATGCCGGACCTGGTGAACGGCTATCAGGTGGCCGCGACCATCGAGGCGGGGGAGATGTCCTATTGGAACATCTTCGGCCTCGATGTTGCTCAGGCGGGCTACCAGGGTTCCATCCTGCCGATCCTGGTCATCGCGTGGATTCTGGCCACGATTGAGAAATTCCTGCACAAGCACCTCAAGGGCACCGTGGACTTCATGCTCACCCCGCTGCTCACGTTGCTGGTGACGGGCTTTATCACCTTCATCGCGGTTGGTCCTATTCTGCGCACGGCGGGCGACATGCTTGGTGCTGGGCTCAACGACCTTTACACCTTCGCCGGCCCGGTGGGCGGCTTCATCTTCGGTTTGTTCTACTCGCCGATCGTCATTACCGGCCTGCACCAGTCCTTCCCGCCGATTGAGACGATGCTGTGGAATGAGGGCGGTTCCTTCATCTTCGCGGTGGCCTCCATGGCCAACATTGCTCAGGGTGGCGTGGCCTTGGCGGTCTACTTCCTGGCCAAGTCGGAGAAGCTCAAGGGCTTGTCGGGCGCCTCGGGTGTTTCCGCGCTCTTCGGCATTACCGAGCCCGCCATCTTCGGTGTGAACCTTCGCCTGCGCTGGCCGTTCTACATCGGCATGGGCGCGTCCGCAGTGGCCTCGACGCTCATCGCGCTTCTCGACGTCAAAGCTACCGCCCTCGGCGCCGCCGGCTTCATCGGCTTCGTCTCCATGCGCCCGGAGGATTACACGCAGTTCTTCATCTGCGCCTTCGTCTCCCTCATCCTCTCCTTCGGCGTGGCCTTTGTATATGGCCGCTACCTCATCTCCAAGAACGGCTCCATCGATCCTGATGAGGTCGGTACCGCCAGCGCCGACGTGGGCGGGGCGGTTCCTGCCGCCACCGCTGATCCGAATGCCTACCGCGTGGCCTCCCCGCTGGCCGGAAAGGCCATCGCTTTGGAATCGGTCTCCGACCCGATGTTTGCCGCCGGCAAGCTGGGCGCGGGCGCGGCCATCGAGCCGAGCGAGGGGCGCCTCGTCTCCCCGATTGATGGCAAGATCACCGTCACCTTCCCCTCCAAGCACGCCTATGCCGTGCGTGGAAAAGATGCCGACGGCAACAACGTTGACATCCTCATGCACATCGGTTTCGACACCGTGAACCTGAAGGGCGAGCACTTTACCTCGCACGTCTCCAAGGGCGATGAGGTCAAGGCCGGTGACCTCCTCTGCGAGTTCGATATCGCCGCCATCAAGGCGGCGGACTACCCGGTGACAACCCCCGTGGTGATATCCAACTCGAAGAAGACGGGCCCAGTCCTCCCAGCCTATGCCACCGGTGCGGAAATCACCTTCGGCGATGCACTGCTCACCGTCGACCCCAAGCCGGAACCCGCTGCTGCAGCCACCGCCGCTTCAGCGGAGAAGGCCTAGAGCTTCCGTCCGCCGATTCCATAAGTGCAGACCTGGAAGTACAGCACGGTCGTCGCCAAGCACTGCGCGTGCGCTTGACGACGTCCACCAGCGCCTCTGCACTTCCGGGTCTGCACATTTGGGTTTGGGAGGATGGGAAGTTCTGTGGGGGCGGGGAAACAGTGGGGTGCGCGATTTGGGGAAACAGTGGGGGACATGCTTGAATGTATGGGTTGCATATGGTCGGTCGGTGCAGCGCGATGCGTTTCCGAATCGCCACACCGAGACCCTTCGACCGCTGTGAACAGCGAGTTCGTCGCACAGCCTATGCCACGCAAGCAAGTAGACCAGGTGTGTCAAGGACGGAAATCTTGACGCACGTTAATCCAGGTCAGGAGACCCATAGTGATTCAGCAAGAATCGCGTCTGCGCGTCGCCGACAACTCCGGTGCACGAGAGCTCCTCGTCATCCGCGTTCTCGGCGGCTCCGTTCGACGTTTCGCTGGCATTGGTGACGTTGTCGTTGCCACTGTCAAGGAAGCCACCCCGGGTGGCAACGTGAAGGAAGGCGATGTCGTCAAGGCCGTCATCGTCCGTGCCAAGAAGGAGACCCGTCGCCCGGACGGCTCCTACATCGCATTCGATGAAAACGCCGCAGTTATTCTCAAGGGCGACAATGAGCCGCGCGGTACCCGCATCTTCGGCCCGGTTGCTCGCGAACTTCGTGATAAGCGCTTCATGAAGATCGTTTCTCTCGCACCGGAGGTGATCTAATCTTATGAAGATTCATAAGGGCGATATGGTGATCGTCATTTCGGGCCCGGACAAGGGCGCGAAGGGCAAGGTCATCGAGGCATACCCGAAGCGCGACAAGGTCCTCGTTGAGGGCGTCAACCGCGTCAAGAAGCACGTTGCTAACTCCGCTACCGAGCGTGGCGCCGAGTCCGGCGGAATCGTTACCCAGGAAGCTCCGATCCACGTGTCCAACGTTGCGATCGTTGACTCCGAGGGCAACCCGACCCGCGTGGGCTACCGTTTCGACGAAAACGGCAAGAAGGTCCGCATCGCACGTAGCAACGGGAAGGACATCTAACATGAGCGAGAACTACACTCCGCGTCTGAAGACCCGCTACCGCGAGGAAATCAAGAAGACTCTGAACGACGAGTTCAAGTACGACAACGTGATGCAGATTCCGGGCGTCACCAAGGTCGTTGTCAATATGGGTGTGGGCGACGCTGCCCGCGACTCCAAGATGATCAACGGCGCTCTCGAGGACCTTACCGCTATCACCGGCCAGAAGCCGCAGGTGCGTCGCGCTAAGAAGTCCATCGCTAACTTCAAGCTCCGTGAGGGCATGCCCATCGGCGCACGCGTTACCCTGCGCGGCGACCGCATGTGGGAGTTCCTGGACCGCCTGCTGACCATCGCGCTGCCGCGTATTCGCGACTTCCGCGGTCTCTCCGACCAGCAGTTCGACGGCCACGGCAACTACACCTTCGGTCTTACCGAGCAGACCATGTTCTACGAGATCGACATCGACAAGGTGGACCGTCCGCGCGGTATGGACATCACCGTCGTGACCACCGCTACCAACGACGAGGAGGGCCGCAAGCTCCTGCGCGAGCTCGGCTTCCCGTTCAAGTAAAGTAGCGCTTGAATCATTCCCCCGGCGCTCCGTGAAGGAGCTCCGGGGGAATTTTTGTGTCTGCGCCACTGGTGAGTTTCGTCACCCTGAGCGCGGGGGAGTACACTACGAGCGTCTGAGAAGTCTGCGTCCCCCAGTGAGGTAAGAAATGTCCCTGAATGATGCTTCGGCAGCCGCGGTCAAGAAAAAGGTTGCGTTGCTCGACGAGTCCTTTGGCCGGTTTGCCGTGCGCTCCACCCTGGCGGGTGTGTACCTCGCCATCGGTACGGCGTTTGCTGCGGTGATGGGGATGGGCGTCGAGAAGCATGTGGAAGGCATGGGCTCGCTGGTGTTTGCCTGCCTGTTCGGCTTGGGCCTGTTTGCCATCGTCCTTCTCGGCGCGGAGCTGGCCACCGGCAACATGATGTACATGGTCTATGGCGCCGTGACTAAGCAGGTGGGCTGGGGCAAGGGCCTGTGGCTGCTGGTGGTCACGACGCTGTTTAACCTGGTTGGTGCTGCCCTCTTTGCTGCAGCCATGGGAATGTCGGCCAAGCTGGGCGGAATCGACCCCAACCATCTCATTGCCAACCTCTCGATGGGCAAGCTGACCAAGGGTCCAGGCGGGCTGCTGGTGGAGGCCATGCTGGCCAACTTCGTGGTCAACATGGCTATCGTCGGCGCGGTCTTTGCTAAGGACGTGGTGTCCAAGTTCTTCGTCATCGTGCCGATCATCGCCTGCTTCGTGGGCCTGGGCCTGGAGCACGTTATCGCCAACTTCTGCCTGATGACCCTGACCTTCTTCTGCGCCAGCCCGCTGCCGGAGGGCTTTACCCTCGGCGCGGTGTTGGCCAACTGGTCCATTGTGTGGGTGGGAAACCTCATCGGCGGCGGCTTCCTTATTGGCGGCGTGTACGCCTGGCTTAACTCTGGCCCGGAGGCGTACCGCGACTAAGTTCGCCCGAGTAGAGGTTGAAGCGGTCGCCGCGGGCAAAGCCCACGAGCGCCATGCCGGTTTCCCGGGCGGTCTCAACCGCCAGCGAGGAGGCAGCGGAGACCGCAACGAGCATGCCGAAGCCGGCCATAGCAGCCTTGTTGACCAGCTCGAAGCTGGCGCGCGAGCTCATCACCAGGATGAGGTTGCTGGCGGGGAGCCTTCCTTCCATCAGTAGGTGCCCGATAACCTTGTCGGCGGCGTTGTGCCTGCCGACGTCCTCGCGTACAACGACGGGTTCTCCCTCGAGCGTGAAGGCGCCCGCGGCGTGGATGCCGCCGGTTTTGCGGAACTGCTTCTGCTCCGCTTTCAAGGCGCCGGGCAGCTTGGCGACGACCCCCGGATCCACCGGCACCTGTGGGATTGGGTATCGCGACTGCTTCATTAGCGCCTCGATAGAGGAGGTGCCGCATACTCCGCACGCAGACGTGGTTGTCGTCAGGCGGAGATCGGCGAGGCTGATCGCGTGGGGATTGGCTAGCTCAACGTCGAGCAGGTTATAGGGGTTGCGCCCGTCCACTGAGGCACCGGCGCAGTAGCGCGCCTCGGCGACATCGCTGGCCTTCTCGATGTGGCCCTCGGAATGAAGAAAACCGTGGGCCAGCTCGACATCGTGGCCGGGCGTGCGCATCGTCGTGGTCAGCGTTTGTCCGCCCACGCGGATCTCCAAAGGCTCTTCGCCGGCGACGGTATCGCCGCGGGTATCGACCTGGATGACCTCTCCGTGCTCATCGAGGCGCACCTTGGTCACGGCGAAGGTGGCGTTGACGCGCCCGCTCATCGGTTGAGGGCCTCCTTGAGCGTGGCGATGTGGGTGCGGGCCTCGTCGACGTCCTTCGAGGCCAAACCGACCAGGTACGCCGTCAGCGGGGCAGCGGGGCGCGATTGGGTATGCGCGACGTCCTTGGTCAGATCGAGGAGTTCTCTAACCAAGGCGGTGGCGTCGGCCGGGGAGACGCCGACAAGCTCGGCAGCCTCCTCAAGCCACTGGTGTGCCGTGCGGATGGGGTCTTGTTCTTCACTCATGACTTCCCATGCTAACGCGTTTTGGAAAACAGCATGTCAGCGGGTAAAGTAAGCCGACGGACTTGCATTTTTCCTCCTCCGCGCCGCAAAAATGGCGCTGGAGGTGCGCAAATGTGCCAAGCCGGAAGAATTGAACACATCTACTTTGTTGTAGGCCCCTCGCCGTAGACAGCGGACCGTTGTCTGTATCAAAGGGTGGCGAGCGCCTCGCGGTATTGACCGCGGGGAGCGTGAGTAGCCCGAAATCACACGGAAAACGCTTTGGTGAGCTTTAAGGGAACCGCAACGAGAAAGGTTACAGGTCACTCATATGACTATGACTGATCCTATTGCCGACATGTTGTCGCGCGTGCGCAATGCATCCAATGCGCACCACGATTCCGTGTCGATGCCGACCTCCAAGCTCAAGGCGAACATCGCCGAGATCTTGAAGCAGGAAGGCTACATCGCTGACTACTCCGTCGAGGGCCGCGAGCTGTCCCTCGAGCTTAAGTACAACAATCGTGAGCGTTCCCTCTCGGGTCTGCGTCGCGTGTCTAAGCCGGGTCTGCGTGTGTACGCAAAGTCCACCGAACTGCCGCAGGTTCTGGGCGGCCTGGGCGTGGCCATCATTTCCACGTCTCAGGGTCTGCTTACCGACCGTCAGGCTCAGGAGAAGGGTGTAGGCGGAGAAGTTCTCGCCTACGTCTGGTAAGGGAGGATTGACACATGTCTCGTATCGGTCTAGCACCTATCGCCGTCCCGAAGGGCGTCGACATCACCATCAATGGCCAGGTTGTCAACGTGAAGGGGTCCAAGGGCTCCCTCGAGGTTGAGCTGCCGGAGCCGATCACCGCAGCCGTCGAGGACGATGAGATCAAGGTCTCCCGTCCGGACGACGACCGCAAGAACCGCGCACTGCACGGTCTGGCCCGCTCCCTGGTCAACAACGCCGTCGTTGGCGTGACCGAGGGCTACACCAAGAAGATGGAAATCTTCGGTGTTGGTTACCGCGTTCAGCAGAAGGGTAAGGACCTGGAGTTCTCTCTGGGCTACTCCCACCCGATCCTCATCAAGGCTCCGGAGGGCATCACCTTCGCTGTGGATGGCGCAACCAAGCTCTCCGTATCTGGTATTGACAAGCAACTGGTTGGACAGGTCGCCGCGTACATCCGCCGCCTGCGTAAGGACGATCCTTACAAGGGCAAGGGTATTCGCTACGACGGCGAGCAGATCCGCCGCAAGGTCGGAAAGACGGGTAAGTAAGCAATGGCTAACACTGAAAACGCAAAGCGCACCCCGGTTGGCAAGGACATTTCCTCGCGTCGTCGTGAAGCACGCGCGCGCCGCCACTTCCGCATCCGTAAGACCCTCCGCGGCACCCCTGAGGCACCGCGTCTGGTCGTTCACCGCTCCTCCCGCCACATGCACGTTCAGGTCATCGACGACCTGGCCGGCCACACCCTGGCTGCTGCTTCCTCCATGGAAGCCGACGTGCGTGCACTCGAGGGCGATAAGAAGGCCAAGGCTGCCAAGGTAGGCCAGCTCATCGCTGAGCGCGCCAAGGCCGCTGGCATCGAGAAGGTCGTCTTCGACCGTGCAGGCTACAAGTACCACGGCCGCGTTGCTGCGCTGGCCGAAGCTGCTCGTGAAGGTGGTCTGCAGTTCTAATGATTAAGGCATACGGAAACATCAACGGAAGGAACGCCTAATGTCGGACCGTGAACAGCGTGACGGCGGACGCTCCGCCGAGAACAACAACGACCGCAAGGGTCGCAACAACGGCCGTCGTAACGACCGCCGCAACCACCAGGACAACGAGCGCGATAAGTACATCGAGCGCGTTGTGACCATCAACCGCGTCTCCAAGACCGTTAAGGGTGGCCGCAACATGTCCTTCACCGCTCTCGTCGTCGTTGGCGACGGCCAGGGCATGGTTGGCGTCGGTTACGGCAAGGCCAAGGAAGTCCCGGCCGCAATCCAGAAGGGTGCAGAAGAGGCTCGCAAAAACTTCTTCCGCGTCCCGATGATTGCCGGCACCATTACCCACCCGGTTGAGGGTCGCGACGCAGCTGGCATCGTCATGATGAAGCCGGCCGCTCCGGGTACCGGTGTCATCGCCGGTGGTGCTGCTCGTCCGGTGCTTGAGTGCGCCGGTGTGCAGGACATTTTGTCGAAGTCCCTGGGCTCCGACAACGCTCTCAACGTCGTCCGCGCTACCGTGGACGGCCTCAAGCAGCTGGTTCGCCCGGAGGAAGTTGCTGCACGTCGCGGCAAGTCCCTCGAGGAGGTCGCACCGGCCCAGATGCTGCGCAAGCGCGCAGGTCAGGAGGCATAAGCAATGGCTCTGAAGATTACTCAGGTAAAGGGCCTTGTGGGCACCAAGCCGAACCACCGCGCCAACATTGAGGCTCTTGGCCTCAAGCGCATCGGACACTCTGTTGTAAAGCAGGACACCCCGATTATTCGCGGCATGGTTCACAAGGTGCGTCACCTGGTCACCGTCGAAGAAGTGGCAGGGGAGTAAACCATGGCTGATATCATCAAGCTCCACGACCTGCGCCCGTCCGCAGGCTCCAATAAGCCCAAGACCCGCGTCGGCCGCGGTGAGGCATCCAAGGGTAAGACCGCTGGTCGCGGTACCAAGGGCACCGGTGCTCGCAAGCAGGTTTCCGCTGCTTTCGAGGGTGGCCAGATGCCGATCCACATGCGTCTGCCGAAGCTCAAGGGCTTCAAGAACCCGAACCACGTTGAGTACCAGGTAGTCAACGTTGCTGACCTCGCAGAGGCTTTCGCTCAGGGTGGCGACGTCACCGTAGCGGACATCGTCGCTGCTGGCCTGGTTCGCAAGAACCAGCCGGTCAAGGTTCTGGGCAACGGCGACATCAACGTTAAGTTGAACGTCACCGCTGACAAGTTCTCCAAGTCTGCTGTTGAGAAGATCGAGGCTGCTGGCGGCACCGCCACCACCAAGTAAGTCTCTACTCAGTAGATTTCTTCCCCCTGTCCACCGCATTCGTGCGGGGCAGGGGGATTTTTCATGCCTATTGTGCGCGCGCAGCTAAGAAGAGTAGTATGACCCTTGGTTAAATCTTAGTAAGCGTTAAGGAGATTGTTATGTCGTCCGTATCTTCCATCGTGGCAACCGCCATCGCCGCACTTCTGCCCCTGGCTGGCGTTACTGGCCCCGTCGATGCACAGGAGATGCTCTCCCAGCCAGAGTCCGCCACCAGCACGGAAAACCTGCCCAGCGGCGAGCTGGCGGTGCAGCGCGAGCTGGCCCTTGCCACCCAGGAGCTCGGGCACGACTTCATGACCATCCGCTTTGAAGGCAACGACACCGCGCACATCGTCTTCCTGGAAACCTACAACCCGGATACCGACCAAGCAGCCGTGGACCGCGTTATGAAGGCCCTAGCCACCAACGGTTTTGATCGCGTCGATGCAGTTGCCTAGGAAGGCAGCGCGTTAGGCGTCGTTGACCGTCTTTTCATAGAGGCCGGGGAAGCGGCTGTCCGGGTCGGTGAGCGCTTTAATGCGCTCCGGCAGGTCACCGCCGTAGAGCTCGGCAAATTCTTCGGGGGAGTAGAAGGCTTCTGAGTACAGCGACTTATGCCCGCCAAGCTCGCTGACTTTAGCTTCGATGACGCGGTTGAAGGCGCCGTTGCCCGGGGCGGAGGGGTCGACGTGATTGCCCTCCACGCCTGACCAGAACCCCACGTTGACCCAGGTTTGGTCCGGGCGCAGCGGATACAGCGGCCACGGGGCGGGGGAGTCAGCCGCGAGAGAGCCAGTGCCGACGAGCTCTTCGACGCCTTCGCGAAGCCGAATCGGGCACAGCCACACCGGTTGGATATCGGAGGCGGTAAAGAACCAGTCCAAGAACTCCGGCAGATTCTCCGGGATGACCTCGATGTCCTGCACCACGCGCTCACCCCGCGGCAGGCCCTTTGGCTTCTTGATGAAGTTGTACTCCAGCTCGTATTTCCGGTCCAGGCGCACGAGCTTCCAGTAGAAAGAGCTGCGCCGCAGCTGCCGTGGCCAGACCTTTCGGACGCGCGGGTTCTGCGCGCCGAAGGCTCGCGAGCACCAGAACCAGTCAGTATCCCAGCGCCAGATGTAATCGCGTACCGCGAGGCGGTCGCGGCGAATACCCCGGGCGTGCTGGAGGCTGCGGTAGAAAATCTTCTCCCGCGTGTAGTCGGAGGTCGGCCCCTCCTCCTCCGTAAAACGGGCCATAACCAGGTAGGATTCCTCCGGGGAGAAGACCACGCCATCGAGGCCGTGGACATCGACGCCGTCATAGGAGTGGGAGCGGGAGACGTCGTCAAGCGTGCGTGCCAAGGACTCAAAGTCGTGGAAGCGCACCTCCCGCAGCTCCACGTAAGGCTTCACCGCGCGCAGCTCAATCTTGAGGCGCACCGCATAGCCCAAGGAGCCATAGGAGTTGGGGAAGAGACGGAAGAGATCGACATTCTCCTCGCGCGAGCACGTGAGAATCTCCCCAGAGCCGGTGAGGATGTCCATCTCCAGCACGGATTCGTGCGGCAATCCATCGCGGAAGCTCGTGGATTCCACGCCCATGCCCGTCACCGCACCGCCGAGCGTAATGGTCTTGAGCTGCGGCACCACGAAGGGCATAAGACCGTGCGGCAAGGTGGCGTCCACAAGGTCTTCGTAGGTGCACATGCCCTGAACCTCGGCAGTCTGCGCAATCGGATCGACCTCAATGACCCCACTCAGACCGGACACGTCGAGCCCCACCTGCTCGCCGCTGCGCCCGCGGAAAAGATTCGAGGTTTTCTTCGCTAGACGTACGCGCTTGTCCTTGGGCACCGCGCGGAAGCTACGCAGGAGCTTATCGACGCCTTGCCTGTGTGCCTTCCAGCCCACCGGCGGGATCTCCACGGCATCGACGCTGCGGTGATTGCGAATGAGATCAGTCAACATAGAATTCCTTTAAATCTTTAGAAGCGCGAATCTTCCCACCAGCGGCGCTCGGGCACGCCGGAACGAGAACCTGCCTCACCCAGCTTGACGCCCAAGAAGTGGTACAGGTTGATGATGTTGTGCTCGAAGCCCCACTCGGAGCCGGCCATATAGATGGCCCACAGGCGCGCGGTGGGCAGGCCCACCAGAGAGCAGGCCTCCTCCCACGTCTCCTTGAGGTTCTCGCACCAATCGTGCAGAGTGCGCATGTAGTCGAAGCGCAGGGATTCCGTGTGGACAACTTCGAAGCCGGCATCCTGCATGCACTTCGTGATGGTGCCGGAGCCGGAGAGCTCACCGTCGGGGAAGATATAGCGGTCAATGAAGCCGCCCTTCGGAGTCTTGTGATTATCCGGGTAGGTAATGCAGTGGTTGAGCATCAATCCACCCGGCTTGAGCTTGCCGTTGAGGAAACGGAAGAAGTCCGGGTAGTTCTTGACGCCGATGTGCTCGAGTAGCCCGATGGCGGAGATAGCGTCGAAGCCTTCCTCGGTGACGTCGCGATAGTCCATGAAGCGGATTTCCGCGAGGTCCTCGAGACCCTCCTCCTTGATCTTGGCCTGGCCCCACTCAGCCTGTTCCTTGGAAAGGGTCACGCCGAGGGACTTCACGCCGCGCTTGGCGGCGTAGCGCACCATGCCGCCCCAGCCGCAGCCGACGTCGAGGTGGCGGTCGCCCTTCTTGAGGCGCAACTTGTCAAAGATGAGGCGATACTTGTTTTCCTGGGCCTCATCGAGCGTGGCGTCAGGGGAGGGATAGTAAGCGCAGGTATACGTCATCGAGTCACCGAGGAAGAGCTCGTAGAAGTCATTGCCTACGTCGTAGTGATCGGAGATGACTTCTGCGTCGCGCTCCTTGGAGTGCTTGGACAATCCTTCGTGCAGCTTGCGGCGCAGCCACGAGGCGCGTTCTACTTCCGGGACCGGCTGGATCTGGAAAGCTCCCATCGAGGCCAGGGAGCGCGCCACCCTGGCCAAGGTCTTCGCGTCCGGGCGGGTGAACTTGTCATACATGGCGTGCAGCGCATCGAAGATGCCGTAGGGGTGCGCCGGGTGCTCGCCCTCGACAGTGATGCCGTCGGTGACATAAGCGCGGGCAAACCCTACATCCCCTGGGTGAGTAGCGATATAGGCCAAGCCCTGGAGGTTGTTGATCTTGACGGTAAACTGCGCATCGGCTGGGCCGGTGGCGGAACCATCGAAAGCCTCCCAGCGGAAGGGGTTGGGGCTGGGGACGAATGCATCGATAATCTCGGCCACGGTCATTGGAGAGAATCGCTTACTCATAAAACTACATACTTCTTTCGGTTCATTGGCTGGCAGAAAAAGAACGGCCATACTCCGAGACGCCCCGGGCGTCGCGGGGGAGGTCGAAAAGACGTAGAAATCTTGTAAGGACATTGCCTTCAGACAACACAGGCAATGGTAGGCCTAATCCGGGGATAGCGCTAAGGGAGAAACTAAAAAGGGGACCTCCGGGCGGCCATGTGCGGGGTTAATGTGGCGAAAGTGGCCAAGGCTGGTAGGGTAATGGGGTCAAAAGTGTTCAACCGTTCCTATGAGATGCCTTAAGAGGGCTCTTAGCTTTTGGGAACAGATGAGATCCACCCCCGTGCGCGGCGAATTCGAACCGCACAACAAGCGCGGTAGGCCAGGAGGATTAAGTAGTGTCCGCCATTTTGCAGGCTTTTAAAGATGCCGACCTGCGTAAGAAGATCATCTTCACGCTCGTGTTGATTATCCTCTACCGCGTTGGCGCGCAGATCCCGTCGCCGGGCGTTGATTACGCCACCATCGCCGGCCGCCTTCGTGACCTCACGGAGGAATCCGGCAACCTCTACTCGGTGATCAACCTGTTCTCCGGTGGCGCGCTGCTGCAGCTGTCGATCTTCGCCATCGGCATCATGCCGTACATTACGGCGTCGATTATCGTGCAGCTGCTCACCGTGGTGATTCCTCACTTCGAGCAGTTGAAGAAGGAGGGGCAGTCCGGTCAGGCCAAGATGACGCAGTACACGCGCTACCTCACCCTGGCGCTGGCGCTTCTGCAGTCTTCGGGCATTGTGGCCCTGGCGGACCGCGAGCAACTCTTGGGGCAAGGCGTACGCGTCCTGGCGGAGGACCGTAACTTCTTCACCCTCGTCGTGCTCGTTATCACCATGACCTCCGGCGCCATCCTCGTGATGTGGATGGGTGAGCTGATTACGGAGAAGGGCATTGGTAACGGTATGTCGCTGATGATTTTCGCCGGTATCGCTACCCGCCTTCCCACCGATGGCGTCAGCATCATGCAGAACAACGGTGGCCTCGTCTTCGCCATGGTGGTCGCCGGCCTCATCGTCCTCGTCGTGGGCATCACCTTCATCGAGCAGGGGCAGCGCCGCATTCCGGTGCAGTACGCAAAGCGTATGGTTGGCCGTCGCCAGTACGGTGGTTCGTCGACCTACCTGCCGCTCAAGGTCAACCAGGCCGGCGTTATCCCGGTTATCTTCGCTTCCTCGCTGATCTACATGCCGGTGCTTATCACCCAGATCGTCAACTCCGGCTCCCCGGGCGTGTCCGATAACTGGTGGCAGCGCAACGTGATTGCGCACCTGCAGGCACCGAGCTCCTGGCAGTACATCGTCCTTTACTTCGTCCTCACCATCTTCTTCTCCTACTTCTATGTCTCGGTTCAGTATGACCCTGCTGAACAGGCGGAGAACATGAAGAAGTATGGTGGATTTATCCCGGGTATCCGCCCGGGTCGGCCGACCGCCGAATACCTGGGATTCGTCATGAACCGCCTTCTGTTCGTCGGTTCGATCTACCTGGCGCTCATCGCTGTTCTGCCGAATATCCTTCTGGACCTCGGCGTGGGCCGCGCAGGTGCCAGCGGCACTTCCGCCTTCGGCGGTACCGCCATCCTCATTATGGTCTCGGTGGCCCTGACCACGGTCAAGCAAATCGAGTCCCAGCTCCTACAATCCAACTACGAAGGACTGCTTAAGTAATGCGTTACGTACTCCTTGGCCCTCCCGGTGCCGGCAAGGGCACCCAAGCCGCCCTCCTCAGCGAAAAGCTCGGCGTTCCGCACATCTCCACCGGTGACCTCTTCCGCGCCAACATTGGTGAGGGCACCCCGCTCGGCGTCGAGGCTAAGTCCTACATCGACGCCGGCAAGCTGGTGCCGACTGATGTCACCGCCCGCATGGTGGAGGACCGCCTCAACCAGGATGACGCCAAGGATGGCTTCCTTCTCGACGGCTTCCCCCGCACCGTGGAGCAGGCCGATATTCTTGAGAAGCTCCTCTCCGACAAGGGCCTGAAGCTCGACGGCGTGCTGAACTTTGAGGTATCCGAGGACGTCGTGGTCGAGCGCATGCTCGCCCGCGGCCGCGCGGACGACACCGAGGAGACCATCCGCACACGCCTAGGCGTCTACCGCGAGGAGACCTTCCCGCTCATCGAGCACTATGGCGATACCATCATCTCCATCAAGGCTGAAGGAACCGTTGAGGAAATCAACGAGCGTACCCTGAAGGCAATGGGCAAGTAGCCCGTCTTTTTGTCATGGCTTTTCGTCGACGCACTAAAACGATTCCGGCCCGCACTCCCGGCGAGCTTGATGCCATGCAGGCGGCTGGCGAAATCGTCGGCCGCGCCCTGCAGGCGGTGCGTGCCGCCGCTGCAGTTGGCGTGAGCACGCTCGAGCTCGACCACGTAGCCGAGCAGACCATTCGAGATGCCGGTGCCGTGCCCACCTTCAAGGGTTACGGCGGTTTTCCGGGGTCCATCTGTGCGTCAGTCAACGACGTCATTGTCCATGGCATACCCAGCAAGGAGATTGTCCTCGCTGAAGGGGACCTTGTCTCCATCGACTGTGGCGCTACGCTCGACGGCTGGGTGGGGGATAGCGCGTGGACGTTTGGCGTCGGCAAGCTCAGCTCTGAGGCGCAGGCGCTGTCTGATGCCACCGAATGGGTCCTCCACGAAGGGCTTAAGGCCATGGTCCCCGGCAACCGGCTTACCGACGTCTCCGCCGCCCTCGAGCAGGCCACCTACCGCGCCGAGGATAAGTTTGGCGTTGACCTGTTTATTGTTGACGGCTACGGCGGCCACGGTATCGGCCACGAAATGCACGAAGACCCCTACCTGGCCAATGAAGGCAAGGCAGGGCGCGGTCCTATCATCCAGGAAGGCTCCGTCCTGGCCATTGAACCTATGCTGGCGCTGGGCACTGAGGACAACGCCGTGCTTGACGACGACTGGACCGTTGTCACCCTCGACGGATCGCTGGCTGCCCACTGGGAACACACCGTGGCGGCAACGGAGAATGGTCCTCGAATTCTGACACAGCGTTACTAAAACGCAACATTCAGGTAGGAAAACCGTGGAGGAAGGTTTATACTTCTCCACATGTCTAAGATTCGCTCCTTTGTTGGCGCTCGTTCCCTACGCCGTGCCACCGCAATTGGCCTGGTAGCCGCCACTCTCTCGGTTGCCCCCGCCGCAAACGCACAGACGGTCCCTTCGATTGATTCCCTGTCCTCCGACGTCCAATCTCAGATTGATGAGTTCGCCGGCCAGACCCGTGAGAACGCGTGGAACAGCCGCAACCAGATGCTGGAGACGCTGCACAACGTTAACCCGCAGGCTGCTGATGCCCTGCGCCCCGTCATCGACGGTGCCATTGAACTGGTCTTCCCGGGCCTCATTGAGCAGAAGAACGCCGAGATTCGTGCGGCTCGCGAAGCAGCTGAGCGTGCCCATGCTGAGCAGGTTGCACGCGAAAAGGCAGCTGCTGAAGAGGCTGCCCGCAAGGCTGAGGCTGAGCGTCAGGCTCAGCGCTTCGACGTTGGGCCGTGCCCGGCTGACGCCCGCATCTGCGTGGATCGCGCCGGTCGCCGCTCGTGGCTGCAGGACGGCAACGGCAACGTGACCTACGTTGCTCAGGGTATGTCTACCGGTAAGCCAGGTGAGGAGACCCCGGCCGGTACGTTCTATATCAACCGCAAGATCAAGGACGAGATCTCCTGGGAGTTCGGAAACGCGCCGATGCCCTACGCCATGTACTTCACCAACAATGGCCACGCCTTCCACGAGGGCTCCCCGGCTTATGAGTCCAATGGCTGCGTACGCCTGACCCACCAGGACGCCGTCCGCTACTGGAACGATGTGCCGATGGGTTCCAAGGTCTTCATCTACTAGAACCGCAGCGGCAAGATAGCCGACTGTCTCGCATACCTCCCGCGCCTTCGGACGATGGGAGGTTTTATATTTGGAAAACACGTATCCGCAGCGTATGCTTTAGAGCTGGTGTCTGTACGCAGCCAAAGTGGTTGTGGAGGACACCAGGCAGTAGACACCAAACATGCAGGTGGGGGCGTCGCCAAGCGCGGCGCGAAGAACTCCACCAGAAAAGTAGAGGTTATGGCTAAGGAAGGCGCAATCGAGGTTGAGGGTCGCATCGTCGAACCCCTGCCCAACGCAATGTTCCGCGTCGAGCTCGACAACGGGCATAAGGTACTTGCCCACATTTCGGGCAAGATGCGTCAGCACTACATCCGCATCCTCCCGGAGGATCGCGTTGTCGTGGAGCTGTCTCCTTATGACCTAACCCGCGGACGCATCGTCTACCGCTACAAGTAAAGACAGTAAGCCTCCTCACCCACGGGACGCACTTGATGCGTCCCTTTCTACCTCAGGCTGCGATGGCCTGAGCCCACGCTGCTAAGCATGCCCACAGTTCCCCGGCACGGCCCGGGGCGAAGCGTATGCGTGGCGGGGGACGGATGTGGAGAAAACCATCGTAACAACCCGAAAGGACTAGCCATATGGCACGTCTAGCTGGTGTTGACCTCCCGCGCAACAAGCGCATGGAGGTTGCTCTCACCTACATCTACGGCATCGGGCCTGCCCGTGCCAAGGAGCTGCTGGAAAAGACCGGCATTTCTCCTGACCTGCGCACCGACAACCTCGACGACGATCAGCTGTCGGCGCTGCGTGACGTTATCGAAGCTACCTGGAAGGTCGAGGGTGACCTCCGCCGCCAGGTTCAGGCTGACATCCGTCGCAAGATTGAAATCGGTTGCTACCAGGGCATCCGCCACCGTCGTGGACTGCCTGTTCGTGGTCAGCGCACCAAGACCAACGCTCGTACGCGCAAGGGTCCGAAGAAGACGATCGCAGGAAAGAAGAAGTAACACATGCCACCTAAGACTCGTTCCGGCGCGCGCCGTGGTGGTCGTCGCGTCGTAAAGAAGAACGTGGCCGCTGGCCACGCATACATCAAGTCCACCTTCAACAACACCATCGTGTCCATCACGGACCCGCACGGTGCTGTCATCTCCTGGGCATCCTCCGGCCACGTTGGCTTCAAGGGTTCCCGTAAGTCCACCCCGTTCGCAGCGCAGATGGCTGCTGAGAACGCGGCCCGCAAGGCCATGGACCACGGTATGAAGAAGGTTGACGTTTTCGTCAAGGGTCCGGGCTCCGGCCGCGAGACCGCCATCCGTTCCCTGCAGGCTGCAGGCCTCGAGGTTTCCTCGATCACGGATGCCACCCCACAGCCGCACAACGGCTGCCGTCCGACCAAGCGCCGCAAGGTTTAAGGGAAAGGAAGAGGTAAGAAAATGGCTCGTTATACTGGCCCCGCTACCCGCGTATCCCGCCGTCTGCGCGTCGACCTGGTCGGCGGCGACATGGCATTTGAGCGCCGCCCGTACCCACCGGGACAGGCTGGCCGCAACCGCATCAAGGAATCTGAGTACCTGCTGCAGCTCCAGGAGAAGCAGAAGGCAAAGTACACCTACGGCGTGCTGGAGCGTCAGTTCCGCCGCTACTACGCCGAGGCTAACCGTCTCCCGGGCAAGACCGGTGACAACCTCGTCGTTCTGCTCGAGTCCCGTCTCGACAACGTGATCTACCGCGCTGGTCTGGCCAACACCCGCCGCCAGGCTCGCCAGCTTGTCTCCCACGGTCACTTCACCGTGAACGGCAAGAAGATCAACGTTCCGTCCTTCCGCGTTACGCAGTACGACATCATCGATGTTCGTGAGCGTTCCCAGAAGATGGAATGGTTCGAAGAGGCTCAGGACCGCCTGGTAGACGCCAACGTTCCGGCGTGGCTGCAGGTCGTTCCGGACACCCTGCGCATCCTCGTGCACCAGCTGCCCGAGCGCGCTCAGATCGACGTTCCGCTGCAGGAGCAGCTCATCGTTGAGCTTTACTCGAAGTAATCCTTCGACATTTTCATCTTTACCCCTTCTACCGGCGTCATATAGCGGGCGCCGACAAGGAGAAACTCCATGCTTATTTCCCAGCGTCCTCAGCTCACCGAGGAATTCATTGACTCGTCTCGCTCCAAGTTCGTCATCGAACCGCTCGAGCCGGGCTTTGGTTACACCCTCGGTAACTCGCTTCGTCGCACGCTGCTCTCGTCCATCCCGGGCGCGGCAGTAACCTCCATCAAGATTGATGGTGTGCTCCACGAGTTCACCACCATCAACGGCGTGAAGGAAGACGTTTCCGAAATCATCCTGAACATCAAGGGTCTGGTTCTGTCCTCCGACTCTGACGAGCCGGTGGTTATGTACCTGAGCAAGGAAGGCCCGGGTGAGGTAACTGCAGGCGATATCCAGCCGCCGGCTGGCGTGGAGATCCACAACTCGGATCTGCACATCGCATCGCTGAATGATTCCGCCAAGCTGGAGATGGAACTCGTCGTCGAGCGCGGCCGTGGCTACGTCCCGGCTGCCTCCACTTCCGGGGAAATCGGCCGCATTCCGGTCGACCAGATCTACTCCCCGGTACTGAAGGTCTCCTACAAGGTCGAAGCTACTCGTGTTGAGCAGCGCACCGACTTTGACAAGCTGATCATCGACGTCGAGACCAAGAACTCGATTTCCGCACGCGACGCCCTGGCTTCCGCCGGTGGCACCCTGGTCGAGCTCTTCGGCCTGGCCCGCGAGTTGAACACCGCTGCTGAGGGCATTGAGATTGGCCCGTCCCCGCAGGAGACGGAGTACATCGCCGCCTACAGCATGCCGATCGAGGATCTGAACTTCTCCGTCCGCTCCTACAACTGCCTGAAGCGCCAGGAAATCCACACCGTTGGTGAGCTCGCAGAGTGCACCGAATCGGACCTGCTGGATATCCGCAACTTCGGTCAGAAGTCGATCAATGAGGTAAAGATCAAGCTGGCTAACCTGGGCCTGGCTCTCAAGGACACCCCTGAGGACTTCGACCCGACCCAGCTCGAAGGCTACGACGCAGAAACCGGCGACTT
Source organism: Corynebacterium intestinale (assembly GCF_023574125.1). Taxonomy (NCBI): domain Bacteria; kingdom Bacillati; phylum Actinomycetota; class Actinomycetes; order Mycobacteriales; family Corynebacteriaceae; genus Corynebacterium; species Corynebacterium intestinale. The sequence goes on along the minus strand of NZ_JAMKFF010000009.1, from coordinate 73,697 downwards.
CAAGGACCCGGCTTCCGACAATTCCGAGTAAAGAATTCCACTGAATCGTGACGGCGCGACTTGTGCGCCCCGTCGCGCGCTCACTTAATCCGCACACGAGGAGTACACAATGCCTACCCCCAAGAAGGGTCCGCGTCTCGGCGGCTCCGCCAGCCAGCAGAAGCACCTGCTGAGCAACCTGGCAGCGAGCCTGTTCGAGCACGGCGCAATCAAGACCACCGACGCTAAGGCGAAGCTGCTTCGTCCTTACGCCGAGAAGATCATCACCAAGGCGAAGGCCGGCACCGTTGCTGACCGTCGCGCAGTTCTCAAGCTCATCCCGCACAAGGATGTCGTTGCCTACCTCTTCGACGAGCTGGCACCGAAGTTCGAGAACCGTGAGGGTGGCTACACCCGCATCATCAAGCTGGACAACCGCTCCGGCGACAACGCCCCGATGTCCCAGATCTCCCTCGTTCTTGAGGAGACCGTGACCTCCGAGGCTAACCGCGCTACCCGCGCTGCTGCTTCCAAGCAGGCCGAGGAAGCTAAGGCTGAAGAGGCTGAGGCTGAATCCGCTGAGGAAGCAAAGGCAGAGGCAACCGAGGCAGAGGTCGAGGAGACCGCTGCTGAGGAGTCCGAGGAGAAGTAAACTTCTCTCGCCTTAACTAGGCCGCAGTACCACCTTAGGTGGGGCTGCGGCCTTTTGTTATGCTTTCTGGGCTATATAACCCCGACCAGAACGTATACTCTATGACCCCGCTGTTTACTGTGCTGTACGTAATCGGCATCGTCTCCGAGGCGATGACCGCTGCGCTGTCCGCTGGCCGGCAAAAGATGGATCTGTTTGGCGTCATCATGTTGGGCGCAGTCACCGCATTGGGCGGCGGCACGATCCGCGACATGGTGCTGGGCGCCTACCCGTTGACGTGGGTGGCGGAACCGCGGTTCCTCTTGGCCGTGGTGGCCGCCGCCGTCGCCACGGTTTACATGTCCTTCCTCATGCACTATTTCCGGCATGTATTCTTGGCTCTCGACGCCCTGGGCCTTGCGGTATTCAGCGTCCTTGGCGCTCAGAAGGCCTTGGAACATGGCCATGGGTTGGTTATCGCTGCCGTGGCTGCGGTGCTGACCGGTGTCTTTGGCGGTATTTTGCGTGACTTGTTGTCCGACCGTATCCCGCTGGTCTTGTCCGCGGAGCTGTACGCCTCCATTTCTGTTCTTGCAGCCTTTTCTTATGCGGGCTTGATGGAGCTGGGGCTCAGCGCCGAGGTCGCTGGCGTCGTGACGGTATGCCTGGCGCTGGCGCTGCGCGTGGCCGCGATTTACTTCGGATGGTCGCTGCCGGTGTTTGAATACCGGGGAGCCGAACAACCCATGGACCCGCGCCTGCGCTTGTCTGCCCGCATTGTTCGGGATGGCGCCCGCAAGGCCAAGCGCAAAGCTGGCCAGGCCAAGAAAAATCTAAAGCGCCCCAAGTGGGCTGGCTATGCCGCTTTGAGCAAGCTGGGCGTGAGCAAGAGCGCGAAGCGCCAGCACGCGGCCCAGGATTGGGAACTCAATCGCGAGTGGAATGCCAACGACTAGGTAGAATCAGCATCCATGACTAACGTTCGCCTTCGCCTAGACCTGGCCTACGACGGCACCGACTTCCACGGGTGGGCTCGCCAGAAGGGGGATTTGCGTACAGTCCAAGGAGTTCTCGAGGACAATCTCTCAATGATCCTGCGCCACGACGTAGAGCTCACCGTGGCTGGGCGCACCGATGCCGGAGTGCATGCCAGCGGTCAGGTGGCGCACTTAGATACCACATGGGCGGCGCTGGGACAGCGCAGCATTGACGGCGATCCCACCAAGCTGGTGAAACGCTTGGCCAAGTTGCTGCCTGCCGACGTCCGCGTCCACGCCTGCACCGAAGTTCCCGCAGATTTCGACGCGCGCTTTTCTGCCTTACGCCGCCGCTACGTCTACCGCATCACCACCCATCCGCGCGGTGCACTTCCGACTCGCGCACGCGATACCGCGACGTGGTTCAAGCCAGTGGACCTGGAGCTAATGCAGGCCGCGGCCGATCAGCTGGTGGGGCTCAATGACTTCGTGGCTTTCTGCAAGGCGAAGCCGCACGCCACGACCATTCGCGAGCTCCTTGCCTTTGAGTGGAAGGACGTGTCGACGCCCGCGGAGCCGCAGCTCTACGAGGCGCACGTAACCGCGGATGCCTTTTGCTGGTCCATGGTGCGCTCGTTGGTGGGCTGCTGTTTGCGGGTGGGGGAGGGCTCGCGCGGAGTTGACTTCGCCGCCCATATGCTGCGGGAAGAAAGCCGGTCCTCCGAGATCCCGCTTGCCGACGCCCAAGGTTTGAGCCTGGTGGGCGTGGATTACCCCGATGCGGACCAGTTGGCCGCGCGGGCGGAGATGACCCGTGGTCGTCGCGCTGCGGAGGACACCGAGTTGGGTTAATCTAGAACCCACTGCGCCGTGGGAGGGTGGCGCTCAGATTCGGGGGAGGATTCTCATGGCACGCGCGTTGCCAACGACCAAGGCCCAGGTGTCGGGCCACAAGTTCCTTTTGCGCCGCCTCGAGCACGGACTCGTGTTCGGGGACATCCGCATGATTCATGATCCATTGAAAAGGCGCCAGCGCGCTTTGCTTGGCGGGGTAGCCGCAGTAGCCTTCTTGAGTCTTGGCTCGGGGCTCATCGCGTGGATGCAGCCGGACCCGCAACCCGGAGATGCGCCCGTCGTGCGTTCTTCCGAAGGGCAGCTCCTAGCGCTGGTCAACGGCACTTATCATCCCGTGGCCAACCTGGCTTCGGCCAGACTCATCGCCAACGAGCCGGTCGAACCGCATGTGGCAGGGGACAGCTTTTTGGAACAGATGAGCCTGGGCACCCCGCTGGGGATTGCAGACGCCCCTAACCTTCTTGCAAGCGCAACTGGGCAGGAACCAGGATGGTCAGCCTGCTTGGAAGAATCAACACAGGGCGCGAACTGGCAATCCAGCAGCCGCGTTGGCACCGTGACCGTGGTGGCGCACCGCGCTGTTCCCGTATTCGATGAAGAGCACGCCGCCGTAGTGGAATCCGATGGCACGCAGTGGCTGCTCACCGGCCAGGGGCGCGTCGTGCTGCCCGAGGCTACGAGCACACAAGGCCGGGTTCTGCGGCGCGCGCTGGGGATGACCGCGGAGACCGCCGTGTGGGCCATGCCCGCGGAGCTGCTCAACACATTTGCCGAACTGGAGCCGCTGAGCTTTCCGGCCGCCCCGCCGGAGATTCTGGATACTGGTGAGCAGCTCTGGGCGCGCACGGAACAGGGTGTTTTCTCCATCACTCCCACACAGGCGGAGATGCTGGTCGGCCTAGGCGCACAGCGTTTGCCTGCGCAGGCGCAGGAGGTGGCCGCGCTGGGCGACGTCCCACCGTCCTTCAACCTCCCCACCACCCGCGTGGACTTCCTGTCTCCTGAGCAAGGCTGGTTGTGCGCAACTCACGAACAAGGCGCCGGAACCATGCGGCCGGTGGCGGCCACGGTGGACTTGCCGGGGGACTCGGCCGCGCAGCGTTTCGCCGGCCTCCAGGCTGGCGTGGGCGTGGACAGCGGGCACGGCTACCACGTGGTCTCCGCCACCGGCAGGCGCCACGAGCTGGCTAGCGCGGCAGAGCTTAAAGCACTGGGGGTGGGGGAACCGGAGCGGGTGCCGTGGGAGATCCTGCGGCTGCTGCCGGAAGGCTCTGCTTTGAGCCGCGCGGAGGCCTTAGGGTCTGAGCACTGAGGGTGGCTACGAGGGCGAGGAAGGCCACGGCGCCGAGGAGAAGGCGAACAATTGGCCAGCCCTTGGCGGGTGGCGCCGCCTGCGGCCTCACCGCGACGGCACGCTCCTCACGGGATTCGCTCGCGGGCCGATAGGTCACTGCTGTGAGAGGATCAACCACCCCATGCCCGGGCTCTGCTGAGTCAATGATGCGCTGGCGCAGCTGTGCTGGGGAGTCCCCAGGGTAGCGCTGCGCCAACAAGGCGATCGTGCCACTGACCAGGGGAGCTGCAAAGGACGTTCCCTGAAAGACGGTGTCCTCCTTTCCCGTGGCCCATCCGCCGCCGGGCTCCAGCGCGAGGAGAACGCTGCCTTCCGCGCTGAGCGGTGCCGTGATGGAATACTCCGCGAGGTCGTGCGGCGTGGCCAGAGCACCAACCGCGAGGACGGTTTCGGCTTCCGCGGGAAAGACCACGTCATCCTTTTCACAGCCGCCGGCCGTCGCGTTTCCCGACGCCGCCACAACCACCGCCCCAGCCCCTTCCGCGCGCTGCAGCGCCGCGTCCAAGGCGGAACGATCGACCCGCGTGGCGGCTTCCGGCGGAACGCACGACACCACGGAGACGTTGATGACCTGAACCCCCGCGCTGACGGCGTCTTCGATGGCGGCAGCCAGGCTGGCCAGCGTGCCGGCCCCGGCGCGGTCCGCCTCATCGTTGTCCGGCGCTGGGGTCCGGTAGTGCGAGCTGGTTTGCCGGATGGAATAGATTTCCGCATCCGGGGCCACGCCGAGTTCCTTGCCAGCGATGACGCCGGCCACCACCGTCCCGTGCAGGTCGCAGTCCCGCAGCGGGTCGGGCTCCTCCGGGGTCACGAAGTCTGCTCCAGGCGTCACCCGCAGCTGTGGGTGGGCGGCCACCCCGGTATCGATGACCGCGACTTTCACCCCAGCACCCGTGGCAAAAGAATGCAGCCGCGCCCGGTACTCCGAGTACTGCGCGGAAGGCTGTGGCCCTGCCGTGGCGAGCGTGGCCTTCGCGCAGGCAGTATCCGGTTCGCGGGCGACGGCTACCGGCGCACACAGAGCACTGGTACCCCAAGCCAGGAAAACACCAAGCGCAGCGCCGACAGCGCCTATTCGGGTCAGCCTTTTCATGATCCCAACCCCCGAATGAGCTCGAAGAGCCCCGCCACGTGCGCGGCCAGCGGCAGGCACGCGGCCAGGGCGAGAGCCTCGGCGCGCTCGAACCACACGATAGTGGTCGGCTCAATCTGCCGTAGCTTGCCTGCCCACACCGGCACGGACAGCATGGCCGCGATGACCAGACCCGCAACGATGCTAAGAACCCACGTTCCCGTCGTTGGGGCGGAAAGCAGCTGCCACTCGCGTAGAGGTACGGCCACCGCGGCACACGCAGCAGCAAGGCCATAGATTCCCAGCGCCCACGCAGCGACGGGCCGGGCGTGGCGTGCCGCATGCACGATGACACCGCCCGCGACACTCAGGCACAGGGCTTGGGAAACAATGACGGTTGCGCCCTCGTGAGCGTTGAGCGCGACGAGGAGAAGGGAAGGAACGCCCGCCAGCGCGCAGCCCACTGCGATTCCCTCGTAGGCCTGCCCGGCGCGCCGGGCTTTGAGCGAGTTATCCGTAGGGTCCTCATCGGAGATGCTCAGGTCTTGTCCGGCGGTGGGAAGTTGTGGCACCCGGAGGCCAGCGAGCCGCGTGGTGAACAGGGGAGCGCCTGCGAGTAGGGCCACGGTGGCGGCAAGCAGCGGGGCGGGGCCAAGCAGGCCGATGAGCACGAGCAGGCACCACGTCGCGGCACTTGCCCGAGCACGTATTCCGCCGATGCGCACCAGATGGGAGAGCACCGCCACGGTACCCACGGCCGCCGCCGCAGCCACGAGTGGCGCGGCCGGAATCGCGGTTCCGGATGGGCCAGCAAAGAAGGGCACCCCAGTGGCCAGCGCCCCCGCCAGCCCGGCAGCCACGTGGGAGGCCGCGAGCAGGGAGCCGCGCCGGGTCCACGCCGCGAGCACGAGGCCGATTATCGCAGCGGCGGTGCAGCCAACCGCGGGAGACAGCGCGGCGGCGAGCAACGCGCCGACGGCGATGAGCCCCGCTGCGCCCCAGAACCCGGCCAGGCCGGAAAACTGCGCTGCAGAGACATCGGCAGCGAGCGCCTCCGCGGCATCGCGCACAATCGGCGCCGGCGATGGCTCATCGGGGCTGAGCACGAGGACGGAACCGTCTTCCACGCTGGTGCGATCCAGCGGCGTGGTCATCGATATGGTCTTGCCCGCCGCGGTAGTAGCGCGCCACAGGATGGGGGCCGGTGGGACGTCGACAAGCACGAGCAGTTCCCCCAGCACCTCCCCGAGGCTGGAAGAAAGCGGCAAGGATATGTCCGCCTCTTTGCGGGTATGACCTGCGTGGATACGGACGGTGACGTGGACAGAATGCGCGAGTGCGCGAGTCATGGAATGTACCTCCCCCGAGAAAAATTTCTGGGCAACCCCTTGCCCATTGCCTCACATTGTGGCTTACTGGTGGCACGCTGTCCACCGCTTCAGGAGGCGGTGGAGTACTTCGGGGGGAAGGACTTTGACATGCGCGTACCCACACGCGTCGTGGACACTGGGCAGCCGGCCTATCGGGAGCCGGCACCGCCGTTGCCGCAGGGCAGCATTAACGCCGAGGCCGTGCCGGAGGCGGCTCGCGCTCAACCCGTGCCACTGGTTCGCCTACTTATGCCGCTGGTCATGATCGCGGCCATGCTGGGCATGGTGGCGCTCATGGTTCTCGGGGCGGGGGACGCCCGCCGGATGAGCCCCATGAGCCTCATGTTTCCGCTCATGATGCTGGCCAGTATGGCCATGATGTTTAACCCGCAGGGAGGCGGGCAGGATCCGGATGAGACCCGCCGGACTTACCTGCGCCACCTCAAGGCGCTGCGGGAGGAAGCGCTGGAGCGCGGGGCGGCGCAACGCGCGCATGAAGAACACCGCAACCCTGACCCTGAGCAGCTTGGCGCGTTGATTCCGACAACGCGCCTGTGGGAACGGGATGCGGATGCCCCGGACGCCTTGGAGGTGCGGGTGGGGACGGGGCCGATGGCCCTGTGCACGCCCATTAACGTGCCGGATTCGGGCGCGGCGGAGGACCTCGATCCGGTGTGCGCGGTGAGCTTGCGCCAGACCGTGCGCGCGGTGGGAACGCTGGCGGACATGCCGGTGGTCATCCAACTGCAAGCCTTTCCCATCGTTGGCCTGGCCGGCGAGGATGCGGCCGGGGTTGCCCGCGCGCTGCTGCTACACCTGGCCGTGCTGCACGGTCCGGAAACAGTGGGCATTGAGTACCACGGTGAGGAGTGGAACTGGCTGAAGTGGCTGCCACACGTTAGGGATCCGGGCCAAGCCCAGTTCCGCATCCGCGTTGTTGAGGAGGACCAGGCAAGCGGCGTTGCCGTGCCGCGCAGTGACGCGCTGGAGGATACCCCCACAACCACCATCGCCGTGGGCGTTACGCCTCATTCGCCGCTCGGGCGCCGCGCTGAGGAAGAAGGCATCTATCTGCGGGCGGAGGGCGCGCTCTCCGTGGTTACTGCCGCGGGGGAGGAGGAGCTGGGACGCTGTGCGCTTGTCGACGATTCCACGGCCCTCCTGCGCGCCCGTACGCTTGCGCCCTATCACCGCCCCTTTGGCAGTGATGCTGCGGCAGCGCCCCGGCACGGTCGCGATGCGGACCTGCCGACCTTGCTGGGCTTCCGGGACGTGGATGCGCTCGAGGCCTCCGGCATGTGGCAGGGACGTAGCCCGGCTGAGCGGCTACGTGTGCCCATCGGCGTGGACGAGTCCGGGCACGCGCTGATGCTTGATGTGAAGGAGTCCGCGCAGGGCGGGATGGGGCCGCACGGTTTGTGCATTGGTGCTACTGGCAGCGGAAAGTCGGAATTACTTCGAACGCTTGTCGTAGCGCTGGCCGCCACCCATAGCCCGGAGGAGCTCAACCTCGTGCTCGTTGATTTCAAGGGTGGCGCAACCTTCCTAGGGTGTGAGGAGCTGCCGCATACCTCCGCCGTGATTACCAACCTGGAGGAAGAATCGACCCTGGTGGAGCGCATGTATGATGCCATCTCCGGCGAGATGAACCGCCGCCAGGAGCTGCTGCGCAAGGCAGGCAATTTTGCGAACGTGGGCGAATTCAACGCCTCGGCTGCTGCGGTGGCCGAGCACGGACCGCTGCCGGCGTTGGTCATCGTGGTGGATGAGTTCTCGGAGCTCTTAGGCCAGCACCCGGACTTCGCCGAGCTCTTCGTCGCGGTGGGAAGGCTTGGCCGCTCGCTCCATGTGCACCTGCTGCTGGCCTCCCAGCGCTTGGAGGAAGGGCGCTTGCGGGGATTGGATTCGCACCTGTCTTATCGCATCGGGTTGAAGACCTTCTCCGCGGGGGAGTCCCGCCAAGTTCTCGGAGTGGTCGATGCCTATCACCTCCCCGCCCAGCCGGGAGCCGGCTACCTCAAGACGGATGCCGATGCCCCCACTCGCTTCCACGCCTCCTATGTGTCTGGCCCGGTCACGCGCCGGGTAGCGCCTGATGATTCTGAAATGAATGCGCGGCACGCCGCGCGCGTGGAGCTTTTCACAGGGCAGCGCGCGGTGGAAGAAGAGCTCGGCTTTGCAGAGCTCGTAGATTCCTCGAGCACGCTCCTGGACACCGTTGTGGCCGCCGCCCGGGATGAGGCTGCTCGGCGTGGCCAGTCGGCGCGAAGAATCTGGCTACCGCCCCTGCCGCCCGTGGTGGAGCTGTCCAGCGTTACCTCCTTGCAGGAAGATTCTCCCGGCGCGGGCGGCGGTTTGCGTGCCGAGGTGGGGCTTATTGACCGCCCCTACCACCAGCGTCAAGACCCGCTCACCGTGGACTTTAAAGCGGGAGGCGGGCACCTCGCGCTGTGCGGCGGTCCGCAGTCAGGCAAATCGATGGCGCTGCGCAGCATTGCCTCCGGTCTGGCGCTGCGGCATTCGCCGGAGCAGGTGCGTTTCTATGTCATTGACCTGGGCGGCGGGCAGCTGCGGGTCCTGGACCGGCTGCCCCACGTGGCCGGGGTGGCCGGCCGTGAGGAGCCGGAGAAAATCCGTCGCATCGTTGATGAAGTCGCCGGCCTTGTGCGCCGCCCGGAGCCCCGCCACACCTTCTTAATCGTGGACGGCTGGCACCACATCGGCACCTCCGGCGCGGATTTTGAGGACTTGGCTGAGCCGATTACCCAGCTGGTTGCCGACGGCGCCTCCGCCCGCGTCCACGTCTTGATTGCTGCAGCGCGGTGGACGAGCCTGCGGCCGTCTATTCGGGATCTCATCGCGGCCCGTATCGAGCTGCGGCTGGGCGAAGCCATGGATTCCCTCATCGACCGCAAGTCGCAGCAGAAGCTCCCGGCAACGCCCGGACGGGGAATCACACTGGCAGGGGAGAACCTGCTTTTTGCCGCAACGTCCCCGCAAGACATCGCCCACATCTGCGGTGTGCATGCTGGTGTCGAACCGGTTCCACCGCTGAAGATGCTGCCCGCCCTTCTCACCGAGTTGCCCGAGCCAGAAGACGGCTCGCCACCGGACGGGGTGGCCTGGGGAATCGGTGGGCCGGACCTCGAAGTCCTTAGTTGGGATCCGGTCGCGCAGCCGCACCTGGTGTGCATTGGTTCCCAAGGCTCCGGAAAGTCGAACTTCCTCAGCGTAATCCTGGCCGGAATTAGCCACCTGGGCAGGGAAGCCGCCCGCCTGGTGGTCATCGATGAGCGCCGTGCACATTTGGGGACGTTGGATGAGGAGATGGTGGCGGCGTATGGGGCGTCGGCAAGCGCGGCCACCCAAGCCATCCTCGATACCGTGCGCACCTTGGAACAGCGCCTTCCCGGCCCCGAGGTCACTCCCGCCCAGCTCGCAGCGCGCAGCTGGTGGGAGGGGCCGGACATCTACCTGGTTATCGACGACCTCGACCTGGTCAGCGACATTGCCCTGGCACCACTGCTCGAGCTCCTCCCACACGCCCGCGATGTGGGGCTGCACCTGGTGCTTGCGCGCAAAGCCGGCGGCATCGGGCGCGCGATGTTTGGACAGTTCCTCTCTGCGGTGCGGGACCTGCAGCCGGCACTGCTGCTTCTCGACGCCGACCGCGACGAAGGCGCCATCTTTGGCATCAAGCCAACAGCGCTGCCACCCGGCCGCGGCCAATGGGTCCTGCGCGGCATATCTCAGGGCTTGGCGCAGGTGTATGTGCCGAGCGCCGATAGTTCACACAACTCACCACAGACCACAGGCAACAAAGGAGACAACCAATGACCGCGACGCACGCACTGCGAACCCCGACAACCGCGCCAGAGACCACGCTAGTTATCACGGTGCTCGATGCCGCCACGATTTATGAAGGCCCGGAAACGATTTATCGCTATGACCTGCCCGGCACAGGAATCGCCGAGGGGTGGGCGCTGGAGGCCGTCCTTGACCAGGCAGAAAAAGTCTGCGGGGCGGAATGGCCGGACGTCACCGTTGAGGTGGTGGCGGATCCATCAGGAACGGATGTCAGTGTCGAAGCTGTGAGTATCCTGCGCCGGCAACTCGCTGGTGCCGGTGCGACGGTCCTAGAGCCAGAACCATCGCCGCCGCCGGCACCGGTTGCGGCCAGCGCATCACAGGCTGCTTCCCACTCGGCGGTGGGGGAGCAACAGTACGAATATGACGGTGCGAAGGAGATAACTGCTGAGCGGCCTCGGGCAACTCGCCGTTTGCGCTCCCATCGCGCAGCGCAATCCCGTTGGACGGCGCTTTTGGGAGGCATCGATCCCTTCTACATCGCGATAGCGGTCATGGTGGTTGTCGTCGCCGGGGTGTCCTGGTGGGCGGTGGGGCGCAAGGATGCGGCCGTGGCGGCGTCGACTTCCGAACAGGTGGATGAGAATACGTCTGTGGCTGCCGGCGCGCCGGGTACGGCTGCAGCACCCGGTGGGGATGAGCGTCCTAGGGGTGCCGCAACGGAGGCGGAGTCCGAGGGATCCGGCAGCACGCAGCTGCGCCCTGGCCAGCAGGCCATCGAGGTGGAAGGGATGTCCCTGGTACTCCCGCAGGGATTCCGCACCAGCGTGGAGGACGGGCTTGTCACTGCGGCCGGCGAAGACCCCAATTTGCGCATCCTTTTGGCAGCCGATCCGCTCTTCAACGTTCCCGTCGACGTCCTCTTCGCCGAGATTAAAGGACAGATCGACTCCGATCCCGCCCTCCGTGATCCGGTCGAGGAATCTGGGCGGCTGACGTATACCGAGGACCCTGGAGACGGTTCGCAGGTGACGTGGATGATGTGGGAAGACAAGGGCCATCAGATGTCCGTGGGGTGCCACACCAAGTTTGAACCCAACGTGGTGCAGAAAGCCGCCTGCCGGATGGCTGCGGAATCTCTGGTCAAAAAGGAGTAGGAGGGAGCACGCCGCGAAGCTAAAAGATTTTTGAACGCGGCGGGAACCGATGAGCCACTAGCTCAGTCCAATAAGGGTGAGAAGGACACAGGGTGCTTCTCGGGGGGAAAGAAACACACACCAAGCCCTTGGAAAAGGGATATACCCCAGGTAGGGAACAAGACAGAAAGAGAAGAACATGACTCAAACGTTCCGCACAGAAGCCGACGTAATGGTGGCCACCGCCGGCCGCGTCGACTCCACCAATGACGAGGTACAGGGTGAGCTCACCCGTCTGCAGGGTGTTGTGGATTCCGTTCGCGGCAGCTGGGCAGGCCGCGCGCAGGTTTCCTTTGACAACCTGATGCAGCGCTACAACTCCTCCGCGCAGCAGCTGCGTGAAGCGCTGACCGCCATCAGCGAAAACATCAGGGATAATGCCCGCAACTTCGACACGGTTGAGGCGGATAACGCCCAGTCCTTCGAGAACGTCGGCGGCGCGGGACTGGCCTTGTAGCGCTAGCTGCTTTCACTGACTACAGCACACGTTGAATTACACACGAGCACACAGAAGATAAGGAACACGCAATGTCTGGAATCAAGTATCAGTTCGGCGCCATCGCCGGCGCCGCAGCCGACATCAACTCCACCTCCGGTCGCATCAATGGACTCCTCGGTGACCTGAAGGCCACCCTGCAGCCGATGGTATCGACCTGGGAGGGAGATTCCGCTGCGGCATATAACGCGGCGCAAGCTAAGTGGGATAAGGCGGCCGCCGAGCTCAACACGGTGCTGGCGACCATCTCCACCACGGTCTCCCAGGGCAACGACAACATGAGTGACGTCAACCGTCGCGCTGCCGCCAGCTGGGGATAAACCGACCCGGCTGTGAGTCTTGAACTGGGTGGGTGAGCTTTTTCTTTAACACCATTCACCACCATGAGTGATGAGCGGTAGGTAGGAAGGCGCGGAGGCTAGGAAAGGAAGGCGCAGGGAATGGAAGGGCTGGACGCGCCGCCTTGACTCAGCTTCCACCGCCCGCCCAGTGAAGGCGCCGGTATCGCTTCTCATCAACGTTTCTGTCTCTACCCCCACCCCGAATGAATTGAGGTGGAGGCGTTGGTGAGGGGCGATATCGGCGTTTTGGGTTTTCAAACTGCTGCGTACTAAAGTGAAACACCTATGTGTCCGCACCCCGTCGTTAGTGGGTGCGCGCGGGCTGCAGGTCTCCACCGGCCGCTGTATGTACCGCGTCAAGGCTTACATAGCGATGGCCGGCAGTTCCGAGACAGACTTTCAAGGAGTCATTTTGTCTACTTTCCACCCGAAGAGCGGTGACATCACCCGCAAGTGGTACGTCATCGACGCTACCGACGTGGTTCTGGGCAAGCTCGCTTCCACCGTGGCTGACATGCTGCGCGGCAAGCACAAGCCCCAGTACGCACCGAACGTTGATTGCGGCGACCACATCATCATCCTGAATGCGGACAAGATCCACATTTCTTCCAACAAGCGCGAGCGCGAGATGCGCTACCGCCACTCCGGTTACCCGGGCGGCCTGAAGTCCATGACCCTTGGTCAGTCCCTGGACGCCAACCCGGTCCGCGTTATCGAGGAAGCTGTGAAGGGCATGATGCCGCACAACAAGCTTTCCAACGCCTCCATCAAGAAGCTGCACGTTTTCGTGGGCGAGGAGCACCCGTACGCCGGCCAGAAGCCGGAAACCTTTGAGTTTAAGCAGGTGGCACAGTAATGACCGAGCAGAACATCGACAACAATGTAGCCGACGCTGCCGACATCGCTGCAGCAACCGCCGCTACCGAGGAGTTCACCAACACCATCGGTGATTCCCTGGCAACCGATACCGAGGCTGAGGTTGAGACCGCTGCCCCGGCTATCCACGAGGGCCCGATCCAGACCGTTGGTCGCCGTAAGCGCGCCATCGCTCGTGTTCGCCTCGTTGCTGGTTCCGGAAACATCTCCGTCAACGGCCGTGCCTTTGACGAGTACTTCCCGAACAAGCTGCACCAGCAGGACATCCTGCAGCCGCTGACCATCCTTGAGCGCGATGGCCAGTTCGACATTAAGGTCACCGTCAACGGTGGTGGCCCGACCGGCCAGGCCGGCGCTCTGCGTCTGGCTATCGCCCGCGCACTGAACGTCTACAACCCGGCTGACCGCCCGGCCCTCAAGAAGGCCGGCCTGCTCACCCGTGACGCTCGTGCCGTGGAGCGCAAGAAGGCTGGTCTGCACAAGGCACGTCGTGCCCCGCAGTACTCCAAGCGTTAATCTCCGCGCACTGCATTTTTCGAAAGCCGCTGCTTCCCTTGTACGGAGGCGGCGGCTTTCTCTATGTGTAGGGCCTGCACAACGTGAAGCCGCGAGTCATAGACAGACATCGTTGGAGGCCCGATCTGCGGAAGCTATGGGGTAGCAGGCATAATGAACAACTATGACTCGACTTTTTGGAACCGATGGAGTTCGCGGCCTAGCGAACAAGAAGCTCACTCCGATCCTGGCCTTGCGCTTGGGACAGGCGGCGGCGGAGGTATTGACCTCGGACCGCGAGTCCTATGAGCGTCGACCGCTCGCGATTATCGGGCGCGATCCGCGCGTGTCGGGTGAGATGCTGGATGCGGCGATTGCATCGGGCTTAGCATCGCGTGGCGTCGACGTCGTACGCGTTGGCGTGCTGCCTACCCCGGCTATCGCGTTCCTCACCGATGACTTTGGGGCAGATCTCGGCGTGATGATCTCCGCCTCCCATAACCCGATGCCGGACAATGGCATCAAGTTCTTCTCCGCGGGCGGTAAGAAGCTGCCTGATGAGGTGGAGGATCGTATCCAGGCTGCCATGGGAAGCCTCACCGAAGACGGACCTACTGCGACCAAGATTGGTCGCATCATTTCGGAGGCTCCCGATGGCCGCGAGCGCTACCTCAAGCACTTGGCCGAGGTTGTCACCACGGATCTGAGCGGCATCAAGGTGGTCGTCGACACCGCTAATGGTGCTGCCTCCAAGGTGGCACCGCAGGCCTACGAGGCTGCGGGTGCTGAGGTCATTGCCATTCACAACAAGCCCAATGCTTTTAACATCAACGAGGACTGCGGTTCGACGCACATCGAGAAGACCCAGGAGGCCGTCGTCGAGCACGGCGCCGATCTGGGCTTGGCTCACGACGGCGACGCTGACCGTTGCTTGGCCGTGGATGCCGAGGGCAACGTTGTTGACGGCGACCAGATCATGGCGATCCTCGCCGTGGGCATGAAGGAAGACAACGATCTCCGCTTCAACACCTTGGTGGCTACCGTCATGTCGAACCTGGGCCTAAAGCTGGCCATGCAGGAACAGGGCATCGAGGTCAAGGAAACCGCCGTGGGTGACCGCTACGTGCTGGAGGAGCTCAACCGCGGCGATTATTCCCTGGGCGGCGAGCAGTCCGGCCACGTGGTGTTGCCGGATGACTGCACCACTGGTGATGGCACGCTGACCGGCCTGTCCATCATGGCGCGCATGGCGAAGTCCGGGAAGTCCATCAAGGAGCTGGCTTCCGTGATGACGGTATTGCCGCAGGTGCTTATTAACGTGCCGGTATCCGATAAGGCTGTCATTCTTAAGGCTCCTGAGGTCAAGGAAGCTATCGCTGCCGCCGAGTCGGAGCTTGGAAACACAGGCCGCGTTCTGTTGCGCCCGTCCGGCACGGAGGAGCTCTTCCGCGTCATGGTGGAGGCTGCTGAAGAGGAGCAGGCGCGCAAGGTGGCGGGCAAGCTCGCTGCGGTTGTTGCTGCAGTCTAGTTCTACGCACCCACGCTAAACCCCGGGCCATGTGGCCTGGGGTTTCGTGTTTTGTGGGTGATGGGGAACCGGAGGGGAGGTTTCTCAGTCCAATAAGGGCAGGAATCACTGTTTGTTGTGGACGAGAAGGAGGGCGCTCATGCCCGACGTATTTTTTGATGAGGACGAAGCCACGCGGCTTCTCGACGCCGTCGTGGACCAAACCCGCGCCCAAAGTGACGCGCATCGTGGGAACAGACCGAACTTTCCCGCGTCATCCGCGGGCAGGGACTTCGGCGGGCATGGGGCGCAGATTCAGGCGTTGCTGAGCCAGCTGCATGAGCGTGGAGCGTGGCGGTTGGACAACATATCGGCCACAGCGGATGCTGCACGCGCACAGCTGCGTGCCTTCGGGGAGATCGACCGTGGTCTTTCTGGCCAGCTTGGTGAGCAGGAAGCGGGGATGAACTGATGTCCACGATGGTCAAGTCACTTTTGGGTGATTATTCACAGGCGGTGTCCCAGTTCCAGGCCGCTAGCTTAGGGGGCTACTCCGGACCCAGCACACCTATTGGTTTGTTGGGAGACATGGTGGGCTCGGTCGATGGGATAAAACCGGATGACCTGGTTAGCAGTACCGCATCGGCGATGGGCGCTCGACGCCCGCGGCGCGGCGGCAATGGTTTACGGGATTTCCTTTTAGGAACTGTCCTATCGCTGGCCGGGGGAGCGCTCATGGATCACCTGCGCGGCGTGCAGGATGACTTTGAGAAGGAGAGGGATGAAGCCGATGACCTAGTGGAATCCGCGCAGCAGTGCTCGGAGGCCATTGAGGATGTGGTCGATGTTTCCGATTCTGCGGTGGCAGAGCTCATCTCCGCGGTCATTCCTCTGCTCAATATCCTGACGATGCTATTGCAGCGGCACCCTCTGGGGAAGGCCATCGTCCCGGTGATTTCGAGCATTGGTGGGGACCTGATCGATCAGACGAATGACACTATTACGCAGACCTGCCGGGACCGCGATACTGCCATCGAGAATTGCTATGGCGAGTTTGAGAGGCGCTGTTCTGAGGTGTGTGAGCGCGAGCTTCCGGAGACCCCGCCGGAACCCGAATGTGGCTGCGAGGACAAACCGAAGCAGTGCCCACAACCTGCGCCTGTGCCTTGTGCACCGACGAAGCCAGCCCAGTCCACTGAACCTGTTGCGCCAGCGCAGCCTTCTCCCGCACCGGCTCCTTCCACACCTGCCCCGCCGCAGCAACCGGTTGAGCAGGGGGTTGAACAGCCGGTAGTGCCACAGGAGGAGCCGGCGCCGACTCGTCCCGCTGCGGCACCGGAAAAAGAGTGCCCACCGGATGAAGAGAAGCCACAGCCTGCGAAACCGAGCCAGCCTCCAAGCGCACCAACTGAGGCGGTAGCGCAGCCTAAGCCGGAATCCACTGCGCCAGAAGCGCAGCACACACCGTGCGGCTACCATGCAGAGAAAGAAGCGCAGTCCTGCAGTTGCAGTGAGCAGCAACGTGAAATAGAAACAACGAAGCCAGCTGATGCAGGGGTGGAGATTCCCACCGAACCCGTGCAACAGGAGGTGATTGACTGCCCGGAGGATATGGAACCGGTGGCTGAGGAGAAGGAGTGCCCTGAGGAACCGGTAGAAGGTGAAGACTGTGAGGCGCCAGAGCAGCCACCAGTTGCGGAGCCGGGTGAGTGCAAGCCTGAAGAATCCTGCTGCGGAAGCTTGGGAATCCTCGGCGTAGGGGTTGCCATCCTGGGGCTGGGCCTCTTGGCCGAGGCGGCTGTGGACTTCATCGAAAACCTGCCGGAGCCAGAACCTGTACCGGAGCCGGTGCCTGAGCCAGAGCCCGAACCCCAGCCAGAACCAGAGCCCTGTCCGCTGCCTGCGCCGGAACCTGCTCCTGACAATGGTGTTACGCCGCCACCGCCGGAGCTGAACAATGTCCCGGAGCCAGAAGCACCGCCGGAGAAGCTTGCACACATGCAAGCAGCGGAAGCACCGGTGCCAGCACCGGACCCTGCGCCAGCACCCGCACCCGAGCCAGCGCCAGGGCCAGCTCCCGCAACTGAGGCCGCACCAGACATAGCGCCGCAAGAAAGCTCAGAGACATCGTCTGTACACGCACGAAAGGCAGGGCAGTGGTAATGCCGCACAATGATTTTGATGAGTTCGCGCGCGGATTCCGCGAGCGCACAGCAGCACGGCTACTGGAGTTTGAGAAAGCCATGGCTAAGGCACAGGATGAGCTGGAAAAATCTGCGCAGCGCGCGGCCCAAACCCAAGTGCACCCGGACCCACAGAGGCGAAGCCCAGCCGCCAGGGGTGTAGGGCACGGCCAAAGCCAGGGGCAGGGGCGAGGCCGCCCGCGCGGTCAAGTGCAATCGGTGCTCAGGCGCGGGTGACACGGAAACCGGGAAACTCCTCTGTGCGCCAGCAGCCCCAGGTGCTACCGTGGCGTGAGTAGTCGCTGTACGTATCAACCAGGGTTTGGGGGAAGACCGCATGACAGTTCCTTGGCTTTATGACGTCTTGTGGGGCGTTCTTCCCATGCTGTACCTCTTGGTGGCTTTTGTTGTGCTTGGCATTGAGATTAAATACGACAGAGAAATGGCCCACATAAAACTGTGGACGGCCGCTCAGCTGCTTCTGCCGGGCATCGCACTTATCGCTTGGCTTTTCATTGAGGTTCCTCGGTTAAAACGACTAAAGCAGGACGAATAAACGATCGTCCTGCTTTAGTCGGAGCACATGTGCGCCTTGCGGTGCTAGCTCGTCGAAACCACTCCTGTCGTGCTAGAAACCGGCGCGCTTGGTGAGGTCTTCGCCGACGAAGCTCTCGACGCCTTTGGCGGAGGCGTCGGCAGCCGCAAAGTCGTCGTACTTGGATTCGCCAGCGAGGGTGGACAGGAAGAAGCCAGTGACAAGGCCGCGGGCAGTTTCGACTGCGGAACCTTGGAAGAAGCCGGAGCCAAGCGCCAACTTGAAGAGCTTGTCCTCGCTGAAGCCGGACTGCGTGCCCTTAGCAATTTCGCGGTAAGCCACCGGACCGCCCCAGGCGTTGGCCAGCTTCGCGGGGTTTCCCGCGCGGAAGATATCATCTTGGCCCGCGCCAATAACGAGGCCGCGTGCCTTCACGGTGTGTGCGGCCTGAACTGCGGACGGGGAAGTATCGGCAGGGTAGAGGGCCGCGACGGCGCGGACCTTCGGGTTATCCACGGCAGCCAGGGTGGCCACGCCACCGCCCATGCCGTGGCCAAAGACACCCAGCTTGGAAGCGGAGACCGAAATCTTGCCGGCGCCCAGCCTAACGCCGGCGGCAATCTGCAGGGCCGATTCGAGGTCGGCAGCCAAGTCGCGGTGCTTGGCAAAGACGCCCGTCTCCGTATCCGGAGCAACCACCACGATGCCCCAGCTGGCCAAGTGGCGCAGGGTGGCGTGGTAGTCCTTGATGCTCTTCGTCCAGTCGTGGGCAAACGCCACGGCGGGCAGGCCCTTGCCCTCAACCGGGGTGTACACCTTGCCCTCAAGCCCTGCATAAGACAGGTCTCCGACGAGGACGCGGTGCGGGCCGCGCTTAGACAACGTACCGAGATGCTTCTTCAAATTCGCAGACACGCTTTACAGAATAGAGGAAAGAATAAGCAAAGCGGTGAACAGTGCGGGAGATTAAGTAGGATCCTTGCGATTCGGCATGTTAAATCATGCTGTAAAATTTCGACCTATGTGTGGAATCGTTGGATACATTGGCCATAACACCGATGGCCGTGAGTACTTTGCCCTAGACGTTGTGCTGGAGGGCCTGCGTCGACTGGAGTATCGCGGCTATGACTCAGCAGGCGTCGCAATGTACGCCGATGGCAAGATCGGCTGGCGCAAGAAGGCCGGAAAGGTCGCCGCGCTGGAAGCCGAAATCGCCGCGCGTCCGCTTCAGGATTCCGTCCTGGGCATCGGGCACACCCGCTGGGCCACTCACGGTGGCCCGACCGATCTGAACGCCCACCCGCACGTGGTGGATGGCGGCAAGCTCGCCGTCGTTCACAACGGCATCATCGAGAACTTCGCCGAGCTCAAGACCGAGCTGGAGGTCAAGGGCCACAACTTCGTTTCCGAGACCGACACCGAAGTCGCCGCCACCCTCCTGGCGGATGTGTTCCACAACGAGGCCGGCGGTGACCTCACCAAGGCCATGCAGCTGACCGGCAAGCGCCTGGAAGGCGCGTTTACCCTCTTGGCTATCCACGCCGAGCAGGCAGACCGCATCGTGGCCGCGCGCCGCGATTCGCCGCTAGTTATCGGCCTGGGTGACGGGGAGAACTTCCTGGGTTCGGACGTCTCCGGCTTCATCGACTACACCAAGTCCGCCGTGGAGATGGACAACGATCAGGTCGTCACCATCACCGCGGATGATGTCGAGATCACCGACTATGAGGGCAACCCCGCCCAGGGCAAGCCCTTCGAGATCAAGTGGGATGCCGCCGCGGCCGAAAAGGGCGGCTTCAACTCCTTCATGGAGAAGGAAATCCACGACCAGCCGGCAGCCGTGCGCGATACGCTGCTGGGCCGCCTCGACGAGACCGGCAACCTGGTCCTCGATGAGATTCGCATCGAGGAGTCGGTGCTCAAGTCTATCGACAAGATCATCGTCATCGCCTGCGGCACCGCCGCTTACGCTGGCCACGTTGCCCGCTACGCCATCGAGCACTGGTGCCGCATCCCGTGCGAGGTGGAGCTGGCCCACGAGTTCCGCTACCGCGATCCGATCGTCAACGAGAAGACCTTGGTTGTGGCCCTGTCCCAGTCGGGCGAGACCATGGATACCCTCATGGCCGTGCGCCACGCCCGCCAGCAGGGCGCCAAGGTGATCGCCATCTGCAACACCCAGGGTTCCTCCATCCCGCGCGAGTCCGACGCTGCCCTCTACACCCACGCCGGCCCGGAGATCGCCGTGGCCTCCACCAAGGCCTTCTTGGCGCAGATCACCGCGACCTACCTGCTGGGCCTCTACCTGGCCCGCCTGCGCGGCAACATGTTCTCCGATGAGGTCAACTCCGTCCTCGAGGATCTGCGTGATATGCCGGATAAGGTTCAGGCAATCATCGACAACGAGCAGCAGGTCTACGACCTGGCCAACGCCATGGAGAATGCCAAGTCGGTGCTCTTCCTGGGCCGCCATGTCGGCTTCCCCGTCGCGCTGGAGGGCGCGCTCAAGCTCAAGGAGATCGCCTACCTGCACGCGGAGGGCTTCGCCGCCGGCGAGCTCAAGCACGGCCCCATCGCGCTCATCGAAGAGGGCCAGCCGGTCTTCGTCATCGTGCCTTCCCCGCGCGGCCGGGATTCCCTGCATTCCAAGGTCGTCTCCAATATCCAGGAGATCCGCGCCCGTGGCGCCATCACCATCGTCATCGCGGAAGAGGGCGACGAGGCCGTCGAGGCCTACGCCAACCACATCATCCGTATCCCGCAGGCGCCGACGCTCATGCAGCCTCTGCTTGCCACCGTGCCGCTGCAGATTTTCGCCTGCGGTGTTGCCACCGCCAAGGGCTACGACGTGGACCAGCCGCGCAACCTGGCGAAGTCGGTGACCGTCGAATAGCGCCGCACCCTTAAGTGGCACAATGGTGGGCATGTTGAAAACCACCGTTGACCTCAACGCTATTGCCCACAATGTCGCTCGCGTGAAGGAGGCGGTGGCCCCGGCCCGCCTCATGTGCGTGGTCAAGGCGGATGCCTACGGCCACGGCATCGAGCGTTGCGCCCCGGTCATGGCGAAGGCGGGGGCGGACGCCTTCGGGGTGGCCACGCTGGCCGAGGCCGTGGCGCTGCGGAAGGTCATTGGCACCCTCCCCATCGCTGCCTGGCTGTGGGAGCCGACGGAGGACCTCGCCCCGGCCCTAGTCGCCGGGATCCAGATCGGCATCCCTTCGCTTGCGCACGCGCAGGTGCTCATCGCCGCCACTGATGCGCCCACCGAGGTCTTCGTGATGGTGGAGACGGGGATGCACCGCTCGGGCGTCGACAAGCACGCGTGGGAGGAGACCTTCCGCCTGCTTGCCGACGCCCCCCACATCACCGTCCTCGGCCTCATGTCCCACTTTGCTTGTGCGGACGAGCCGGAGCACCCGCACAATGATCATCAGGAATCGGAGTTCCGCGAGGCCCTAGCGCTTGCCCGTGAGGTCGGGCTTGAGTGCCCGCTGAACCATCTGGCCAACTCGCCCGCGGCCTTGACCCGCCCCTCGGCGCGCTTCGAGCAGGTGCGCGTCGGGCTGGTCCTGTATGGGCTCGAACCGGTGGCCGGCCGCGACCATGGGCTGAAGCCCGCCATGACGTGGGAAGCGTCCGTCGTCGCGGTGAAGCCGATTTCGGCGGGGGAGTCCACCTGCTACGGCCTGACCTGGACCGCAGATAGCGACCGTCAACTCGCCACCGTCAGCGTGGGCTATGCCGATGGGCTGCCGCGGGCCTTTCAAGGGGCGGTGCAGGTAGGGATCGGCGGCGAGCTCTACCCGCAGGTGGGCAGGGTCTGTATGGACCAGATTGTCGTCGACCTTGGGGCCAATCCCCACGGTGTGCGCGCCGGGGAGACAGCCGTTATCTTTGGCCGTGGCGGCATGAGCGCTACCGAGCTGGCCGAGGCAGCCGGGACCATCAATTACGAAGTACTGTGCCGCCCCACTGGGCGCACCCAGCGCACATACCGCGAAGGAGCTAGCGATGCGCAGTGATTTTCCACACGAAGGACACCGCGAGGCCGAAACTCCGGAGGATGCTCAGGCCTTCGGCGAGGAGCTGGGCGCGGCTTTAGAAGCTGGGGACCTGGTTATTCTTGATGGTCCCCTGGGCGCCGGGAAAACCACCTTCACGCAGGGGATTGCCCGCGGAATGCAGGTGAAGGGGCGGGTGACGTCGCCGACCTTCGTCATTGCGCGCGAGCACCCCTCGCGCGTGGGCGGGCCGACGTTGGTGCACGTGGATGCCTACCGCCTCTTGGATCATTCAGAGGATCCGTTGGGGGAGCTGGACAGTCTAGACTTAGACACCGAAATAGAGGACGCCGTCGTCGTCGCCGAATGGGGCGGGGGCTTCATGGAGCGGCTATCTGACTCGTACCTCGCCGTTACAATCAACCGCGATTCGGACGATGACGTCCGCGTATTCACATGGAAATGGGTGAATTAACGTGCTGGCTTTCCTTGCTGAACAGCCCCTGCTCACGCTCTTTCTGATCATGGCGGTGGGATTAGCCGTCGGCAAGATCAATGTCTTCGGCATCTCGCTTGGCGCCGCCGCTGCGATGTTCGTGGCCCTGGGATTGTCCGCGGCCAACCCAGACATCGTGGTCCCGGCGTTCGTGTATCAATTTGGTTTGGCCATCTTCGTGTATGTCATCGGCCTGAACTTCGGCCGTAGCTTCTTCCAGGATTTCCGCCGGCGTGGATGGAAGATGTCCATGGTGGTCATCGTCTTCTTCTTCGTGTTGGCGGGGCTGACCACCCTGGCGATGCGCATGTTTGATCTCGACCCGGCGATTAGCGTGGGCACGCTGGCGGGTTCGGTGAGCTCGACGCCTGGTATGGCCGCGGTCGTCGAAGCCTTGGGCGGCGATAGCACCCCGGTGGTGGGCTATTCCCTGGCCTACCCGGGCTGCATCATCGGAACCATTCTGGTTGCCGCGATTGGCGCCAAGGTGCTGCGCGTGAACCACATTGAGGACGCGCGCGCCGAGGGCATGATCGCAGAACCGCTCGAGTGGCGGGCAGTGCGCCTGACCCGTGACTTCGACGCAACGGTGGGGGACCTCCAAGAGGTGACCGGTGAGCGCGTCATCGCCACCCGCCATGTGAACAACCCACACGAGCACGACCTGGCCTACCCGGAGCTCCCGCTGCGCGCCGGCATGGAATTCCTACTCAACGGCACCGCGCCCGCGTTGGATAGCGCGATTTCCCAGTTGGGTGAGGAGATCCACATCAACCTTCATGAGGAGGATGGCCTGGTCTACCGGCGCCTGACCGTGTCCAGCCCACGTGTTGCGGGCTATCAGCTCAAGGACTTGGACACTGTGAAGGAAGGCTTCCTCATCGCGCGCGTGCGCCGCGGCGACTCCGACGTCGTGCCGAACGAGGAAACCGTCCTGAACTACTCGGATCGCGTGCGCGTCATCACCGCGCCGGGCAGGCTTGACGACGTCCGCCGTTTCCTCGGCGACTCCGAAGCCAAACTCGGCAACGTCGATTTGTTGCCCTTTGCCCTAGGCCTCTTCATCGGTCTGCTCTTCGGCGCTATTCCGATTCCGCTTCCGGGCGGCACCACGTTGTCCTTCGGCTTTGGTGGCGGCCCCATCGTCGTCGGCCTCATCTTGGGCGCGCTGGGCCGCTCGGGCCCAATCAACTGGCAGCTTCCATTCCACGCGAAGCAGACGATTTCCACGCTGGGTTTGACCTTGTTCTTGGCGGGCGTGGGTACGTCGGCAGGCGGCCAGTTCCGCGATGCCTTGTCGGATCCGACCTCCCTGAAGTACATGGGCGTGGGCATTGTGCTGACGCTGGTTTCTGCCATCGGCATCGTTGCGGTGTCCATGCTGGCGCTGCGCCTCAAGTTTGATGAGTCGATGGGCATCGCCGCCGGCATGACCACGAACCCGGCGATCATGGCCTACCTCAACCCGCAAACCGGTACTCAGCTGGCAGAGCGCGGCTATGCCACCGTGTACCCCACGACGATGATCGGAAAGATTCTCATGTGCCAGGTCTTGGCCTTGATTATTGTTTGATGGTTGTCGCGTAGGATATCCCCGTACTGTTTATTCCCGCTACCCCCGCGTGAGGAGCTAAAACACCTTTATGAACAAGCTTGGTCAATTCATCACCACTGTCGTTATCGGCGGCTTCGCTGTATTCCTTGCCGCGCTCATCGTGCTGCCGATGGTCCGGACCGCAGATGCGGAGACGAAGGAGCCGTCGACCGTTGCCCAGTCCCTGAGCGCGTACCCGAAGAACCTGGACTTCGCCATGTTTATCCCGCAGGATGTGTACGGCCAGGAGTGGGGTGCGGTCGCCGCCGTCTGCCCGGGTGCCACCGAAGATCAGCTCAAGAAGGGCGGCGTGGAGACGAAGAACCTGAACATTGACTTCGCCGACGGGGCCGTGCCTGATGACGTGAACTACATCCTGCTGGCTTCGCAGACCGGTGAATTCAAGGCGGAGAAGCTCCCGCGCGCACAGGTGGACCTGTGTGATGGTCTGCTGCAGCAGCTGAAGTCGCCGGAAGCAGCCAAGCAGGACATCCCGCCGCTGCTGCCGTTCCAGCAGGGCCAGCCGCTGCAGTTTATTCGCGATACCCAGGATTACGTGGATCAGATGGGTAAGAACAACCCCGACTACGTCGACACCGACTGGCACCTCGCAGGCTAATGAAGGTTCTTGCACTCGATACCGCCACCACGGACCTGGTGACGGGCATCGTTGATACCGACACTGGGGAGAGTATCGACCGCGTCATTAGCGGCACGCGCGCTCACAACGAGCAGCTCATCCCCACTATCGAGGAGCTGCTTGCCGCTGCCTCCCTGACCTACGCAGACCTCGACGCCATCGTCGTCGGCACGGGGCCCGGCCCGTTTACCGGCTTGCGCGTGGGCATGGCTACCGCTTCCGCTCTGGGGGTGGCTCTTCACCTGCCGGTGCATGGCGTGTGCACATTGGATGCCATCGCGCACGGGCGCGCGGGGGAGTGGCTGGTGGCCATCGATGCCCGCCGCAAAGAGGTCTACTGGGCCACCTACGCCGACGGTAAGCGTCTCAGCGGACCGAACGTGTCGAAGCCGGAGGCCCTGGAACTGGGCGCCGCTGGGCTCTCGAGTCCGGAGACCACGCGCCTGGTTTTCCCCGAGTCTATTGCCCCGCGCTTGCCGGAAGATATCGCTGGCCTTCCCCGCGAGTGGGCTACCCCGCGCGCGGCGGGACTGGTTGCGTGCGCTGATCTTTGTGCCGAACCCGCGCCGCTCGTCCCGCTGTACCTGCGCCGTCCCGATGCCGTGGAGCCGAAGGCGAAGCCGCGCTCGGCCGCTTTGGTCGGCGGCATCGGGGAAACACCGGCATCATGAGGTTGCGTCCGCTCGTGCTTGAGGACGCACCCCGCTGCGCCGAACTAGAAAAAGTACTCTTCCCCGGTGAAACTCCCTGGCCGCCGCGTGCCTTCGAGCAGGAAATCGCGGCGGGGCACACCACCTACTGGGCGGTTGACATGAATGTCAACCGCGAT
Source organism: Corynebacterium intestinale (assembly GCF_023574125.1). Lineage (NCBI taxonomy): Bacteria > Bacillati > Actinomycetota > Actinomycetes > Mycobacteriales > Corynebacteriaceae > Corynebacterium > Corynebacterium intestinale. Next base: position 48,460 of record NZ_JAMKFF010000009.1, on the reverse strand, counting down.
GACCATATCGACAACCGCGTGGACTATAACGTCAACCGCGATGACCACAACGACGACCGCGGCGAAGCTCTCGGTTACGCCGGCGTGGGGCGGATGGGGCCCGCGGCCTGGCCGGAATACGAAATCCGCACCATCGGCGTCGACCCCGCCGCCCAACGGCGCGGTATCGCGCGGCTGATGATGGACGCCATCGTCGAGCTTGCAGATTCCCACGATGCGCCCATCTTCCTTGAGGTTCGCGTGGGTAACGAGCCGGCCATTCGCCTCTATGAGGCTTATGATTTTGTCATCAACGGCCTGCGCCGCAACTACTACCAGCCCTCCGGCGCGGATGCCCACACCATGTACCGACCACGAAAGAGTGAGAGATGTTAATCCTCGGCATCGAGTCCTCCTGCGACGAAACCGGCGTGGGAATCATCGAGCTGTCTGACAACGGCCACATGGAGATCCGCGCCGACGTCGTCGCCTCCTCCATGGAGCAGCACGCGCGCTTTGGCGGCGTGGTGCCGGAGATTGCCTCCCGCGCCCACCTCGAGGCCATGCCGCAGGTGATGAAGGCGGCGCTGGAGGAGGCGGGCGTCGAGAAGCCAGATGCGGTGGCCGCCACCGTGGGGCCGGGACTGGCCGGCGCGCTCCTCGTCGGGGCGTCGGCAGCCAAGGCCTTCGCCTCCGCGTGGGGCGTGCCCTTCTACGGCGTCAACCACCTCGGCGGGCACGTCGCGGTGGCCAACTTAGAGGGCGATGAGCTTCCGCACTCGGTGGCGCTGCTCGTCTCCGGCGGCCACACCCAGCTGCTCGAGGTCGAAGCCGTGGGCAAACCCATGAAGGAACTGGGCACCACGCTTGACGACGCCGCCGGCGAAGCCTACGACAAAGTCTCCCGCCTGTTGGGGTTGGGGTATCCGGGAGGGCCGGTCATCGATAAGCTGGCCGCCCAAGGCGAGCCCACCATCGATTTGCCGCGTGGTTTGTCCAAGGCCGAGGACCTGCGCGGGCCCAACCGCCACAACTTCTCCTTTTCCGGCCTCAAAACGGCAGTAGCGCGCCACGTGGAAAAAGCCGAGCGCGAGGGCGCGACGGTCCAGGTTGAGGACCTGTGTGCCTCCTTCCAGGAGGCGGTGGCAGATGTGCTGACCGCCAAGGCCGTGCGCGCCTGCCAGGACACTGGCGCCAAGGTACTGCTGCTCGGCGGTGGCGTGGCGGCGAATTCGCGGCTGCGCGCACTGGCGGCGAAGCGCTGCGAATCCGCGGACATCGAGCTGCGTGTGCCGCGCTTCAAGCTGTGCACCGATAATGGCGTGATGATCGCGGCGGTGGCCGCCCAGCTCATCCACGAAGGCGCAGAACCCTCCGGCCTGGCATGCGGGACCGATACACAGCTTGAGGTGGAAGTGCCGCTCGTGGCTGCTGCGCGCTAGCGGATGCGCAACCCCCAGGGTGCAGGTAGTGTGATGACCGATAATTGCCTCGCTCGCACATAAGGAGCTCACACCGCTATGACCACTGGATTCCTCGTTAACCCCGATCTGTCCCGCCGCACCATCGAGTTTGAGCTCGAGCACGCAAATCAATTCCTCGGCGGCACCACCGAGGATCGTGTCTCTGTGGCCTTCCAGGATGATGGCCAGACCTACGCGGCGCTGTTTAACCCGAACGCCAAGGCTGAAGGCGCCGACCCGAACCCGGTGGCTTCCCTGGCGCGCAATGCAGCTGCGACCGGCAATTCCGCCTTCTTGCAGGACCCAATCCGTTCCATCTGCGGTCCGGTTATCTTCGTTGCTGCCGACGGTGACGACAAGAACATCGACGAGGTCGCCGAGGCCGTGGAGCACGGCATCCGCGCGGTGAAGAACTACCGCGAGGACAATCCGGAGGAGTACCAGCTGTGGCGCGCGGCTGTGCTGAATTCCCACCGACAGGTCTAAGTTAGACGCGCAGTGCTGGGGTGCTCGCGCACCCCTTAAGACTCAAAGACGCGACGGCTCGAATGAGCCCGAGCGTCTTTTCCCGTTTTCGGGAGCACGCGCGGTTGCTCGCGACTAAAACCCGGCTGCCGTTGGCTACGCTGCCAAACGCTGCAGAGCTTCCGCCCGTATTAACTGAGGCTGTGGCGGGAATCGTGATAGCTCTCGCGCGCGGGGGCGCCGCGCCGAAGCGAAGGTTACCCCGTTCTTGAGATCGACATTTCTCGCGTCAGGGGACTCGTTCGCGGAGGGCGAACGGGTTAGCGGCCCACAACGTTGAGGGCTAGCAGTCGCGAGGGTAGAGTGCTAGGCAGGTTGTTTTGACCCACAGTTGTTCACCCGCGACGACGGCTGTGCTGGACACCCACAACCGGCACGCGCGCGTCCACGTGGACGCGCACTAGGAACACTTTGGAGGAAATCATCATGGCAAACATCAAGCCGCTGGAGGACAAGGTCCTCGTCCAGATCGTTGAAGCTGAGACCACCACTGCATCCGGCCTGGTTATCCCGGACTCCGCGAAGGAGAAGCCGCAGGAGGCCACCGTCGTCGCTGTCGGCCCGGGCCGCACCAACGACAAGGGCGAGGTCGTCCCGGTTGGCGTCAACGAGGGTGACACCGTCATCTTCTCCAAGTACGGCGGCACCGAGCTGAAGTACGACGGCCAGGAGTACCTCCTGCTGTCCGCCCGTGACCTGCTCGCTGTCATCGAGAAGTAAAAGTAGGCGATTAACCCTATGCCAAAACTGATTGCATTTGACCAGGAGGCCCGCGAGGGCATCCAGCGCGGCGTAGACACGCTGGCCGACGCCGTCAAGGTCACCCTCGGCCCGCGCGGCCGCAACGTCGTGCTGTCCAAGGCTTTCGGTGGCCCGACCGTCACCAACGACGGCGTCACCATCGCCCGCGACATTGACCTCGACGATCCTTTTGAGAACCTCGGCGCCCAGCTGGTGAAGTCCGTGGCCGTCAAGACCAACGACATCGCCGGTGACGGTACGACTACCGCCACCTTGCTGGCCCAGGCTCTCGTCTTCGAAGGCCTGCGCAACGTTGCTGCCGGCGCTAACCCCATCGAACTGAACAAGGGCATCGAAGCGGCGGCTGAGAAGGTCGTCGAGGAGCTCAAGAAGCGTGCCACCCCGGTGAACTCCTCCGCGGAGGTCTCCCAGGTTGCCACCGTTTCCTCCCGCGATGCGGAGGTCGGCGAGATGGTTGCTGGCGCGATGGACAAGGTGGGCAAGGACGGCGTCGTAACCGTCGAGGAGTCCCAGACCATCGAGTCCACCGTGGACGTTACCGAGGGCATTTCCTTCGACAAGGGCTACCTCTCCCCGTATTTTGCGACGGAAGAGGAGACCTACAACGCCGTGCTTGACGACGCCGCAATTCTCCTCGTCCGCAACAAGATCTCCTCCCTGCCGGACTTCCTGCCGCTGCTGGAGAAGATCGCGGAGTCCTCGCGCCCGACCCTCATCATCGCTGAGGACATCGAGGGCGAGCCGCTGCAGGCGCTCGTGGTGAACTCCATCCGCAAGGTTCTCAAGGTCGCCGCTGTGAAGTCTCCGTACTTCGGCGAGCGCCGCAAGGGCTTCATGGATGACCTGGCTGTTGTTACCGGCGCTACCGTCGTCGACCCTGAGGTTGGCATCAACCTCAAGGAGGTCGGCCCGGAGGTGCTGGGTTCTGCCCGCCGCGTCACCGTGTCCAAGGAAGACACCGTGATTGTGGATGGTGCCGGTACCGCAGAGGCCGTCGAGGAGCGCCGCGAGCAGCTGCGCCGCGAAATCGAGCGCACCGATTCCACCTGGGATAAGGAGAAGCTCGAGGAGCGTCTGGCCAAGCTGTCCGGTGGCGTTGCCGTCATCCGCGTTGGCGCCGCTACCGAGACCGAGGTCAACGAGCGCAAGCTGCGCGTCGAGGACGCCATCAACGCCGCGCGCGCGGCCGTTGAAGAGGGCGTCATCGCCGGCGGCGGCTCTGCGCTGGTCCAGATCTCCCAGGAGCTCGAGGCTTTCGCCGAGGGCTTCGAGGGTGAGGCCAAGATCGGTGTGCTGGCCGTGGCTCGCGCGCTGACCCGCCCGGCCTACTGGATCGCCGAGAACGCAGGCCTGGACGGATCCGTCGTGGTCGCCCACGTTGCCGAGAAGGCCAACGGCGAGGGCTTCAACGCCGCCACCCTGGAGTACGGCAACCTGCTGGAGCAGGGCATCATCGACCCGGTGAAGGTCACCCACTCCGCCGTGGTCAACGCCGCCTCCGTGGCCCGCATGGTGCTCACCACCGAGGCTTCCGTTGTAGAGAAGCCCGCCGAGGAAGAGCCGGCACAGGCTGCGCACGCGCACGCGCACTAAAAGTGCGCGGGAAACGTCCGTTTCCCGCGTAGCCACAAGGAAGGCCCGCTAACCCGCATCCATCGCGGGGCGGCGGGCCTTTGCCGTGGGGCGGGAGCCCCCGCCCCGTTAGTAGACTGCTGAGCCGTGGAACAAGAATTCATCACCGTCACCGGCGCCCGCGAAAACAACCTCAAGAACGTGGACGTGCGCATCCCTAAGCGCAAGCTCACTGTTTCACCGGTGTGTCCGGATCCGGCAAGACCTCGCTGGTCTTCGATACCGTTGCGGCTGAATCGCAGCGTCTCATCAACGAAACCTATCCCGGCTTCGTGCAGGGCTTCATGCAAGCCCCACCCCGCCCCGACGTGGACCGCTTGGAAGGGCTCACTGCAGCCATCGTCGTGGGTCAGGAGCCCATGGCGGCTTCCGCGCGCTCGACGTTCGGTACCGCCACCGACATCACCGGGCACCTCCGCGTGCTCTTCTCCCGCCTAGCCGAGCCCCGTGCCGGCGGCCCCGCGGCCTATTCCTTCAACGTGCCCTCCGCCTCCGGGCAGGGCGCCATCGAGGTCAATGGCGTCAAAGAGGTGCGTCGCTTCGAGCGCACCGGCGGCATGTGCCCGAGGTGTGAGGGAAGGGGGGAAGTGGGGGACGTCGACAAGCGCCAGCTCGTTGATGAGACTCTGACACTGAACGATGGCGCCATCATGTACCCCGGCATGAAGGTGGGCTCGTGGATGTGGCGCGCCTACGCCGAGTCCGGGCTGTACCCAGCCGACGTGCCGGTCAAGGAGTTCACCGAGGAACAGAAGCGGGACCTCTATGAGACCGAGACTAAGGTCAAGGTCGGCGGCATCAACATGAGCTACATGGGGCTGGTCACGCGTCTGAAAACCAACGTGCTGAGCAAGCCCGTGGAGTCCCTGCAAAAGCACATGCGGGCCTTTGTCGAGCGCGCGGTGGTCTTCATCGACTGCCCGGAGTGCCACGGCACGCGCTTGGCGCAGCACGCGCGCGAGTCCTACCTCAACGGCGTCTCCATCGCGGATGTCTGCGCCATGGAGCTTGCCGACGCCTCCGCATGGCTCCGCACCATCAACTCACCGCTTGCCGTGGCCCCGCTGCGTGGGTTGGAGGCCGCCCTGGATTTGGGGCTGGGCTACCTGACGCTGGCGCGCCCGACGGGAACGCTGAGCGGTGGCGAGGCACAGCGCACGCGCATGGTGCGGCACATCGGCTCGGCGCTGACAGACGTCACCTACGTCTTTGATGAGCCGACCGCTGGCCTACACCCGCATGACGTCACGCGGATGAATGAGCTTCTCCTGCAGCTGCGCGATAAGGGCAACACGGTGCTCGTGGTGGAGCACAACCCGGCGACGATGGCGATTGCGGATTGCGTCGTCGAGCTTGGCCCCGGCGCCGGAGTGGCGGGCGGCGAAATCCTTTCCGTCGGTGCCGCACCGTCCGTCAGCGGGAAGGTGGCGTTGAAGGATGAGGTGCGCGAGCCCACCGGCGCGCTGGAGATCCGCGGGGCGCGCCATAACAATCTCAAGGACGTCGACGTGGATATTCCACTGGGCGTGCTCACGGTCATTTCGGGCGTTGCGGGATCCGGAAAGTCATCGCTGATGGAATGCCTGCCGGACGACGACCGCATCCTCGTTGTCGACCAGTCTTCGTTGTCTGGCTCGCGGCGCTCAAACCCGGCCACCTACACCGGTGAGATGGACGCGCTGCGCAAGGCCTTCGCCAAGGCCAACGATGGGGCCACGCCGGGAATGTTCTCTTTCAACTCGGAGGGCGCGTGCCCGGCCTGTTCCGGCGCTGGCGTGGTGACCGTGGAGTTTGGTGCGATGGACAGCGCGGATGTGCCCTGCGAGGTGTGCGAGGGCCGCCGCTTTGCTGCCGACGTTTTGGGTTACGAGCTGGCGGGCAAGAACATCGCGGAGGTACTCGCGCTTCCCGCGGTTGAGGCCGTGGAGTTTTGCCGCGAGGCCAAAGTTACTGCTGCGAAGCGCGTGTACGAGCAGCTCGTTGCCGTGGGGCTGGGCTACCTGACGCTGGGGCAGCCGCTCTCGACGCTCTCTGGCGGCGAGCGCCAGCGGCTGAAGCTGGCGGTGCGGTTGTGCGACCGCAAGGCGACTGCGGACATCATCGTGCTCGATGAGCCGACGGTGGGCCTGCATCAGAAAGATATCGACACCTTGCTGCGCCTCTTTGACACGCTTGTCGACGACCACCTCACCCTCATCTGCGTCGAACACCACCGCGCCGTCCTGGCGCACGCCGATCACATCATTGATCTCGGTCCCGGCGCGGGCTCAGCCGGCGGCGAGGTTGTGGCGGCCTGCTCGCCGCGCGAGTTCCTCGACAAGGACACGCTGACCGCCCGCTACCTGGCGCAGGTGTTGTAAAACTGGCGGCTTTCACCGGCTGCCCCTTGCCCGTGCTGGCTGCTGGATATCAGTGCAGGTGGGGGAGGGGCGTGATGCTACTTAAAGAAACTTCGCAAAAGGCCCGCTGCGCGACGGCCCACGGCGGGCTCATCCAGTGGTGAGAGCGGCCTTGTTGCGTTCAGCCAATAGGGGTGGTGGTTTGTCGTCCGACCCCAAGGCTGGGAGCTGGCAGAAGCGGACTAGGCGCCGACGGTCGCGTGGGTGCGACGCGAGCGCAGGGCAACGACGCGCTCCGACTCGCTCATGCCGCCCCACACGCCGTAGGGCTCGCCGGAGGCGAGAGCGTGTTCGCGGCACATCTCGATGACCGGGCAGGTGCTGCAAATAGCCTTGGCGCGGTTCTCGCGCTGGGCGCGGGCGCGTCCGCGCTCGCCGTCCGGGTGATAGAACACGTCAGAGTTTTCCCCACGGCATGCGCCATGAAGCTGCCAATCCCAAAAGTCCGTATTCGGCCCGGGGAGCAGGAAGGACTGAGACACGTTCGATTCTCCTTTGCCAAAGATAGAGTGCCCAGGCGCGGTGCGTGCTGTGGGCGCGCGGACCAACGCGGGATGAACTCCCGCGAGCGCCAGGGCGAGGTGAGACGAGATTGAAGTGTGTCCCCCTTGGGTAAACAGCGCGTTACGCAATGCTGACATGCAGGTATAACTGGCTGAGACTCCTCAATTGGAGCCCCTGTGACCTGCGCTTAAGGCTAAGATGAACGGTGTATGAACTTTTTTGAGTGGGGTCAAAGCTGGGGATGAGACCCGTCGTTTTGGGGTTTCGTCAAAAGGTTATGCCATGATGTTCATACAGAATATGAAGTAATGCATTAAGCAGAAGAGCAAAAGCAGAACGGCAAGGATGGCAGTGGCTACTCAGGCTACAGACGCGAGCGGCTCCTCAACGGCGGCGAAGCGCGACAGCGATAAGGAATTAGCGGACCTCGTTCCGCTGGCCGTCGACGGTAGCCGCCGCGCCCTCCAGCGCATCATGCGGATCATTCATCCGCAGGTCCTGCGCTATTGCCGCGCGCGCATCGGCGGCCATCGCCAGCCCACGGCGGAGGACGTGGCGCAGGAGATCTGTTTGGCGGTGGCGACGTCTATTGGCACGTACAAAGATAAAGGCCGCCCGTTTATGGCCTACGTCTATGGCATTGCTGCTCACAAGGTAACCGATGCCCACCGCGCCCTGAGCCGCGACCACACTCACCCCACGGAAGACCTTCCGGAGGATGCTGCTCAGGACGCTACCCCCGAAGAATCCGCCCTTGCCGTGGACGGTAGTAACAGAGTGCGGGCCATGCTCGATACGTTAAGTGACAAGGCCCGGGACATTATCATCTTGCGTGTGTTCGTGGGGCTGTCGGCAGAGGAGACCGCGGAAATTGTGGAGTCCACCCCTGGCGCAGTCCGCGTGGCGCAGCATCGTGCACTCGCGCAATTGCGCAAATCCCTCGATTCGCACGAGACGCAGTGAACCAACAATGTGAACCAGCAGAGTGAACCAGTAATTGGGCTAGCCCAGAGCTAGCAGTGAGCCATCGGCACTTGGCACCGACAAACTAATAATTCTCTAATAAGGAAGGGAGGTCATCATGGCAAAGAAGGACGAGCCTCAGCAGGGTGTCGCTGAGCAGCTGCAGCCCTTGGTTGATGATGATGCATTCCTCACTACTCTCTCCGAAGGAACAGATCCCTCCGATGGCGGTGATGAACTGGCGGGGCTTCTGCTGGAGCTGCGCGGGGACGTCGAAAAGCAGATGCCTCCGGCCCCTCTCGTTGAAGGCGCGGAGGAAGAGCCGGAGATCATTTCCCTCGGTGCGGCACGTCGCCGTCGAAGCAAGCCTTTCATGCACGGACTCATCGGGGCGGCCGCAGCTACGCTGCTCATCGCAGGTACCGGCGCTGTGGTCGTCAACGCCGGCCCAGGTTCTCCGCTGTACGGCGTAAACCAGTCGCTCTTCGGTGCGGACGAGCACGATGTGTCCGTAGTGGAGCTTGCCGGAACGCTCGATGAGATGGAAAAGCGTTCCGCTCAAGGCGACATGGACGGCACCCGCCAGTTGCTTGAAGAAGCCCGAAAGATGGTGGACCAGGCCAAGCGGGAACGTGAGGCAGAGGCCCCTCGGACCACGAAGCAGCAGCCCAGCGCCACGGTGACGCAGACGCAGACCGTGGAGAAGCCCGCCCCGGTGGAGGAGCAGCAGCCGCCGGAGCCAGAAACTGTAACGCAGACAGAGACTGCAGTTTCCACCGTCGTGGTGACCCGCACGGTCTCGGCGGGCAATCCGCTGAGCCCGCCGGAGCAGAACCAGCCGGAGCCAGGCCATCAGGGCGGCGATCAGGCAACGCCTCCGCAAGGCGACAACTCCGACGGGGCTTCGGATGGCGCCACGGATAATGGCCAGCTCCCGCCGGCGCAATTCCAGCAATAAAACCACAAAGAACCTCTTCCCCCCGCAACAGGAGGGGAGAGGTTCTTTCCGTTTAACGCGCGGTAGTTTTACCGCGCAACCGCGCTGACCGCAGCTAGTAGCGCGAATCCATGCCGTCGAGATAACCCACCGCATAATCCCAAGGGACGTAGCGCATCGGGTCCGGCTCCGCGCCCGGCTCGTGCACGGGGGCGAGCTGGCCCGCCAGCGTGGCCTGCATGTTGGAGGCCATGATGTCCCACTCGTAGAAGTGGTTCTCCTCGCAGTCCTCGCAGAAAAAGAAGATGCCATCGATGCCGCGCGGGCTTAAAACGCGCGCAAACTCTTGGACCATGGCCAGATCATGGATGACGGCGAGACGGTCCTCCTCGGACAGCGGCTCGACGTGATCATCCTCCTCGAGGAAGGAAGCTGGGTCGTTCGGGTCGTCCGCGAAAGGATCGCGGGGCATGTTGGCGAAAAAGTTCACGCCTGCGAGCCTATTGACTCCGTGCGCGCATGGCAATTCCCTATAGATACCTATTCCTCTCCCCACGGCTACCACTACGGGGCGTCCACGCACTACAGTGAGGGCTACCGCATAAAACTATCTGGTCAGTTTAGGAGAGCCCCACCCTCATGAGCCACGTCCACACCGGCGGAGACAACCCCGACAAGATTGCACTCTACGGCCTTACCTTTGATGATGTCCTGCTGCTTCCGGCAGAATCCAACGTCGTTCCCTCCGAGGTGGATACCTCGGCGCAGTTTACCCGCAACATTCGCCTCGGCGTGCCCCTGGCTTCCGCCGCGATGGACACCGTGACCGAGGCCCGCATGGCCATCGGCATGGCGCGCCAGGGCGGCATCGGTGTCCTGCACCGCAACCTGTCAGTTGAGGATCAGGCCCAGCAGGTAGAGATTGTCAAGCGCTCCGAGTCCGGCATGGTGACCGACCCGGTCACGGCTTCCCCGGAGATGACCATCGATGAAGTCGATACGCTGTGCGCGCGGTTCCGGATTTCGGGCCTGCCGGTCGTCGATAAGCAGGGCACCCTCGTGGGTATCTGCACCAACCGTGACATGCGCTTCGAGCCGGATTTCTCCCGCAAGGTCTCCGAGATTATGACGCCGATGCCGCTTGTCGTGGCCAAGGAAGGCGTCAGCAAGGAAGAGGCGCTGGAGCTGCTGTCCGCCAACAAGGTGGAGAAGCTGCCCATCGTCAACGATGAGAACAAGCTCGTCGGCCTCATCACCGTCAAGGATTTTGTCAAGACTGAGCAGTTCCCCAACGCCTCCAAGGATGCTTCCGGGCGCCTGCTCGTGGCCGCCGGCATCGGTACCGGTGAGGAGTCCTACCAGCGCGCAGGCCAGCTTGTCGACGCCGGCGTGGACGTCCTCGTCGTCGACTCCGCCCACGCCCACAACAACCGCGTGCTCGAGATGGTCTCCCGCGTGCAGAAGAACTTCGGCGACCGTGTTGACGTCGTCGGCGGCAACCTGGCCACCCGTGCTGCGGCCCGCGACATGATTGAGGCTGGTGCCGACGCCATCAAGGTCGGCATTGGCCCGGGTTCCATCTGCACCACGCGTGTGGTGGCGGGCGTGGGTGCCCCGCAGATCACCGCCATCATGGAGGCCGCTGCGGTGGCCGGCCCGGCGGGCGTTCCGGTTATTGGTGACGGTGGTATGCAGTACTCCGGTGACATTGCCAAGGCGCTGGCTGCCGGCGCCGATACCGTCATGCTGGGCTCCATGCTGGCTGGTACCACGGAATCGCCGGGCGACATCGTGGTGGTCCAGGGCAAGCAGTACAAGCGCTACCGCGGCATGGGCTCCATGGGCGCCATGCAGGGCCGCGGTCTGACAGGGGAGAAGCGCTCCTACTCCAAGGACCGTTACTTCCAGGCTGACGTCAAGAGCGAGGACAAGCTGGTGCCAGAAGGCGTGGAGGGCCGCGTGCCATTCCGCGGTGACATCGATGCCATCGTGCACCAGATTGTCGGCGGCCTGCGCGCCTCCATGGGTTATACCGGCTCCGCAACCCTGGCCGAGCTCAAGACCAAGCAGTTTGTCCAGATCACCGCTGCGGGCCTCAAGGAGTCTCACCCGCACCACCTTCAGCAGATCGTCGAAGCTCCGAACTACCGCTAAGGACTAATCATGCGTGATTACGTAGAAATCGGCGTGGGCCGTGAGGCTCGCCGCACCTATGACCTGAACCAGATCTCCCTGGTGCCGACTCGCCGCACCCGTTCCTCCAAGGACGTCGACACCTCGTGGCACATCGATGCGTACACCTTCGACGTCCCGTTCGTCTCGGCGCCGACTGATGCGCTGGCCACTCCCGAGTTCGTTATCGAGATGGGCAAGCAGGGCGGCCTGGGCGTTATCAACGCGGAAGGCCTGTGGGGCCGCCACGAGGATTTGGAGGGCGCGATTGCCCGCGTGACGGAGAACTTCGGTGACCTGTCGACGCTGCAGGAGCTGCACGCAGCACCCCTGAACGAGGAGTTGCTGGCCGAGCGCATCGCGCAGGTCCGCGATTCCGGCGTGACCGTGGCCGTGCGTGTCTCCCCGCAGCGTGCCCGTGAGCTGGCGCCCGTGGTTATTAAGGCCGGCGCGGAGTTGCTGTTTATCCACGGCACTTTGATCTCCGCCGAGCACGTGCAGACCGGTGGCGAGCCGCTCAACTTGAAGGAGTTCATCGGTTCGCTGGATACCCCGGTGATTGCCGGCGGCGTGGCGGATTACACCACTGCGCTGCACCTCATGCGCGCGGGCGCGGCTGGCATCATCGTCGGCTCCGGTGTGAACACCAACCCGGAGACCGTCGGCATTGATATCCCCATGGCGACGACCATCGCGGATGTCGCGGCCGCACGCCGCGATTACCTGGATGAGACTGGGGGCCGTTACGTGCACGTGCTTGCCGACGGCGACATCTTCACCTCCGCAGACATCGCCAAGGCCATTGCTTGTGGTGCCGATGGCGTCGTTCTGGGTCCGGTCCTGGCCCGCGCGGCAGAAGCCGGCGGCAAGGGCTGGTACTGGCCGTCCACGGCCGGCCACCCGCGTTTCCCACGCGGCATCATCGAGCCGGTTGGCGTGGCTGGCGCCCTCCTCGGCACCGACGCTTCCGGCGTTGACGCTTCTGGCACCGCCGAGGACGCTTCAGCGACCTCCCTTGAAGTCGTGCTCCACGGCCCGTCCAACGAGCCGCTGGGTGAGTTGAACTTGGTCGGTGGGCTCAAGCGTGCCATGGCCAAGTGCGGCTACACGGACCTGAAGTCCTTCCAAAAGGTGGGCTTGGCCGTTCGCTAGCCCCCCGTTGTAACGCTGCTCCGCTCAACAAAGCTCGGGGCGGAGCTTATGTCACTGCTCCAGTGGCCGTGGCGCTGGCCTCAGTGGCCGTAGCGTTAGAGTCGCTGGCGCGCGGTTTCGGGCGCCACGCAGCCGGGGCTTCTTCAGGCGGCGTGGGCGCAGTGCCACCTTGTGGAAAACTACGCGCCCGCGCGCCGGCACCATGGTTTGTAGTACCGAGGCCACCACAACCAGGCCGATAGCTGCCAGCTTAAGCTGGGAGGCATTCTGGGAGAGTAGGAGCCAGCCAAAGAGTGCGGCGAAGACGGGCTCCAACGCGATGAGGATGGAAAAGACGTTGGGGGCGAGCCTGCGCAGCGCAATGAACTCCAACGAATAGGGGATGAGCGAGGCCAACACGCCCGTGCCTAGGGCGAGCAATAGGAGGTTTGGGTCGCTGGCCAAAGCCACCGCGCCGCGCCCTCCGACAGGCAGGAGCACGAGGCCGCCGATGAGGAAGGCCACGGCCAATCCATCTGCGCCGCTAAAGAGAGCGCCCGCCTTCTTGCTGGCCAAGATATAGGCGGCCCACATCGCACCCGCGCACAGCAAGAAGAAAACCCCACGCAGGTCGAGAGGGTCTCCGTTGAAGGAGTCCAAGCCCAGCAGACCCATGCCGATGAGAGCGAGGGCGACGCAGGTGGCGTCGCGAAGCGAGCGGGAGAGGCACGCCGCCAGCAGCAGCGGGCCGAGAAACTCGATGGTGACCGCCGGGCCCAGCGCGACGAGCTCGATGCCGGCATAGAAAAAACCATTCATCAGGCCCAGCGTGAGGCCGAAAATGGTGGCGGAGATCCACTTCTCGCGGCTCCACTCGCGCACGCGCGGGCGCGCGATGAAGAGCAGAATCACAGCGGCGAAAAGCAAGCGTAGCGAGGCGGTGCCCCAGGGGCCTCCAATGGGGAAAATCTGGATGGCGAGGCTGGCTCCGAGCTGGAGGGAAATACACGAGCCGATGACGCACAGAACGGCAAACGGATTGGTCATGCAGTCCATTGTGGGGTGGGAAGAACTGTTAGTCTATCTACAGTTTTTAACACGTACCCGTTAGGGATTCTGTCATGTTGGACCTGCACCGCCTCCGCATTCTCTACGAGCTGCACCGCCTCGGCACCGTCACTGCGGTGGCGGAATCGCTGCGCTATACGCACTCGGCCATCTCCCAGCAGTTGGCGCAGTGTGAGAAGGACGTCGGCGTGGCGCTCTATGAAAAGGTCGGCCGGCGCGTGCGTTTGACGGAACAGGGAGAAATCCTGGCCTCCTACGCGGAGCGAATGCTCGCGTTGGCGGATGAGGCGGAGTCGCAGGTCATTGCGTCAACCAACGCGGTGCGGGGCACGATTAAGGTCACGACCTTTCAAACCATCATGTCCTCGCTGGTCCCGCGGGCGCTGACGGAGTTGGCGCGCGAATACCCGGACCTGCGCGTGCAGATCATTCAGCGTGAAGCCGATGGCGCGATGGAGCTGCTGGCGCGCCGGGAGGTGGACCTCATCTTGGGTGAGGAGTACGAGTCGGACATGCCCGCCACGGATGAGCACACCCACCGGGAGCTGCTTCTCGACGACCCCCTCCGCCTCATCACCCCACTCACCGGGCCCTGGAGCGAGTTGCGCTTAGAGGATTTTGCAGCGCATGACGAGGAAATCCCCTTTGCCATGGACCCGGAGGAGTTTTTATTGGGGCGGTTCGTCCACCGGCTGTGCCGCCGGCATGGCTTTAACCCCAGCGTGCTCTATGAAACCCCGGACCCCTTTCTACATGCGCACCTGGTGCGCACCGGACACGCGGTGGCGGTGATCTCGGACCTTTTCCTCTACGAAATTGAGGGCGTGCGCGTGGTTTCCTTGCCTGGTAATCCCACCCGCACGCTCTACACCGCGGTGCGCGCCGGGCGCGAGGGACACCCAGCCTTGCGGGCGTTTCGGGCAGCGTTGAGCAAGGCGGCTGCCACCGCTAAAGATTTTGGGCCACTCCCTGCGGGCTAGGGTGTGGGTTCTTGCGTTAAACTGATGACCGTGACTAACCCAAATACAACCCCGCGTCCTGTCCTCGTGGTGGACTTTGGCGCCCAGTACGCGCAGCTCATCGCCCGGCGCGTGCGTGAGGCCAACATCTACTCCGAGGTTGTCCCCAACTCTGCCTCGGTGGAGGACATCAAGGCCAAGAACCCGGCCGCGCTGATCCTCTCCGGTGGCCCGTCCTCCGTATATGCGGACGGCGCCCCCGCACTGAAGCCGGAGCTGCTCGAGCTCGGCATCCCGGTCTTTGGCATCTGCTACGGCTTCCAGTCCATGACCCAAGCCCTGGGCGGCACCGTGGCCTCCACTGGTGCCCGCGAGTACGGCCGCACGGACATGACCGTGTCCGGCGGCGTGCTGCACAAGGGCCTCGAGGACACCCACAAGGTGTGGATGTCTCACGGCGATTCGGTTACTGAAGCTCCGGAGGGCTTTGAGGTCACCGCCTCTTCCGAGGGTGCTCCCGTGGCAGCCTTCGAGTGCCTGTCCAAGAAGATGGCCGGCGTGCAGTACCACCCGGAGGTTCTGCACTCGCCGCACGGCCAGGAGGTGCTCACGCGCTTCCTCACCGAGGTAGCTGGCCTGGAGCAGAACTGGACCGCTGAGAACATCGCGGAGCAGCTCATCAACGATGTGCGCGAGCAGATCGGTGAGGAAGGCCGCGCTATCTGTGGCCTGTCCGGTGGCGTGGATTCCGCCGTGGCCGCAGCCCTCGTGCAGCGCGCCATCGGTGACCGTTTGACTTGTGTCTTCGTCGACCACGGTCTGCTGCGCGCGGGTGAGCGTGAGCAGGTGGAGAAGGACTTCGTGGCGTCGACTGGCGCCAAGCTCATCACTGTGGACGAGCGCGAGGCCTTCCTCAACAAGCTGGCCGGCGTGACCGAGCCGGAGGCCAAGCGCAAGGCCATCGGTGCGGAGTTCATCCGTTCCTTCGAGCGCGCCGTCGACCAGGCGCTGGACGGCCAGGATGCCGCCTTCCTGGTGCAGGGCACGCTGTACCCGGACGTGGTGGAGTCCGGCGGCGGTGATGGTACCGCGAACATTAAGTCCCACCACAACGTGGGCGGCCTGCCTGACGACGTCGAGTTCGAGCTCGTTGAGCCGCTGCGTCTGCTCTTCAAGGATGAGGTGCGCGCGGTTGGCCGTGAGCTGGGCTTGCCGGAGGAGATCGTGGCGCGCCAGCCCTTCCCGGGCCCGGGCCTGGGCATCCGCATCATCGGTGAGGTCACCGAGGAGCGCCTCGAGACGCTGCGCCAGGCGGACCTCATCGCGCGTACCGAGCTGACCAACGCTGGCCTGGACGGCGAGATTTGGCAGTGCCCGGTGGTGCTGCTTGCCGACGTCCACTCCGTCGGCGTCCAAGGCGACGGCCGCACCTACGGCCACCCGATCGTCCTGCGCCCGGTGTCCTCTGAGGACGCTATGACCGCGGATTGGACCCGCCTGCCGTACGACGTGCTGGAGAAGATCTCCACCCGCATCACCAACGAGGTCAAGGATGTTAACCGAGTCGTGCTCGACGTGACGTCGAAGCCGCCGGGAACCATCGAGTGGGAGTAAACGCGAAGCAAAGCAAACTCCCAGACGCTGCGTAGCGCGGCCGTGCCCTAACTAACTGGGCGCGGCCGCGCTCCCGTTTTCCGCCCCTGGCACTCAGTTCCGCGGAATGGAGCTGAAGCTCCTGCGCGCCCGCCGCAGCCGCAGGCGTCAGCCGGCACCGTACGGTTAACACGCATGCCGCTAGCGTGCCCGTTGCCAGTATCGACGGCGTTAGTACGCACGGCACAAGGGCACATACCTCTTTAACGCGCGCGCGAGTAGCCGCACGCCGAGCAAGTTTTCTCAGCGAGCGGCTGGTTAAAGCGGCTGTGTGATTAGGGCGAAGCTCTACAGGTGGGATGAACTCGGTGGCGGATCCGGAGGTTCGCCGGAGTTATGCGGCGGCGCGCCGGGGGGCAGAGCCTGGTGCCGCACGCGGCGTGGAACGTGGGGCGGGCGGGCCGGATGTCGGCGGATCTGAGGATGCGCGAGCAGGCGGGTGGGCCGGGCTTTCGATGGGAATCGGCGGGCCGGCCCACGGCGGCAGGTAGTGCACGCGGCCATCAATGCGGTCGAGGTGCCCGCGGCCGGTGGGCTTTTCCGGGTCATCGTCATTGACCGCGTTGTGATACGCGCACAGCGGCACCATATTGGCCATGTTCGTCGGCCCGCCATCTTGAAAGCGGGTGAGGTGGTGGATCTGGGAGTCGTCGGCAGGCGCGTTGCACCCGGGCCAGGCGCACGTCGGGTGCTCTGCAGACAGCGCGAGGCGCTGCTTGGTGTTGGCAAAGCGGCTCGCCATGTAGAGGTTCACGGGGCCGTGGTGGGGGTGGACGAGGGTGATGAGGCCGACGTCGGCAAGCTTTTCGCGCACGAACTCCGCGCCCGTCATCGTGGCCCCATTGGTCAGCTGCAGCTCAATCTCCTCACCATCGCCATCCACGATGCGGTCCAGCTCATCCAAGCGCACGATGACGTTGGACTGCAGCTTCTGGCCCGAACCGCCCCCGCCGCGGAACACGGTATGCGCCGCGGTGAGCAAGTCCTTGTCGGTGGTCTTCAGCACGGCCAGCAGCTTCGAGATGTTGAGCGAGGAATCCGTAATACTCAGCGTGTGGTTGCGGCCCGCGCGCCGCGTCACCCGCACGCCTGGGGCAGGGTCCTTCGGCGGGCGCCACTCTTTGAGCTTGGCCTTCGCCACCATGGGGATTTTCTCCCGCGGGGTGGCAGCCAGCAGTTGGCGCAACTCCCACGCCTTGCGGGCCTTGAGCTTGGAACAGTAGCGCTCGATATCGAGGAGCGTGAACACGTCGTGGCCCGTGCGGCGCGCTTTGCGCTGCCGGGAGCGGAACATCGTGTCCCCGAAA
Source organism: Corynebacterium intestinale (assembly GCF_023574125.1). Taxonomy (NCBI): domain Bacteria; kingdom Bacillati; phylum Actinomycetota; class Actinomycetes; order Mycobacteriales; family Corynebacteriaceae; genus Corynebacterium; species Corynebacterium intestinale. The sequence goes on along the minus strand of NZ_JAMKFF010000009.1, from coordinate 31,006 downwards.
TACACCGCGTGCAGCCCCAGGAGCTTCTCCGCGAAATCCGGCCGCGCACCCATCTCAATTAGCTGCGCGCGCGTGACACCGGCGCATTGCTCGACCACGTCGAGCCCGCGCGCTAGTGCTTGAATGTAACCCCCCAGTTGCATAGCTCACAGCCTAAACCAGGTTGGGCAACCTTGCTACTTGAGCGCAGAAATCGCAGCGCAGAGCTTATCGACGTCCCCCTCTTCCGTCGACCACGCCGTACAAAAACGCACCACGCGCAGGCCTTCGTGTTCTTCGAAGAACTGGCACACGAAGTCCTGCGAGAGCTTCTCTTCCTGTTCGCGTGTCAACAGCGCGAATTGCTGGTTGGTGGGGGAGTCGAAGAGCATGTCGATGCCTGTGGTGCGGAATGCCTCGGCGATGCGCTGGGCTTGGGCATTGGCGCGGGCGCAGATCTGCTCGTAAAGGGTCGTTGCAGCCGTGCCGGGGAGCGCATCGGCGGATTCAGGAGCGGGGGCGCTGAAGAGGGAGGCGAATTGCGCGCCCAGCAGCCAACCTTTGGCCAGCAGGCCGCCGTTTTGCTTCATCGCATTGCGAAAGCGCGGCGCACCCGCGGGGAAGACGATGGCTTCGCCGAAGAGGGCGCCGCATTTGGTGCCGCCGATGGTGAAGACGTCGACAAGCGCGGCAAGGTCCGGCAGGGTGATATCCGAAGCGGAGAGGCCATAGCCGAGGCGGGCGCCGTCGACAAACAGGCCCAACTCGTACTCGTCGCAGACCTCGCGCAGGGCCACGAGTTCGGCGCGGGAGTAGGCGGTGCCGAACTCGGTAGGCTGTGTGATGTAGACCAGTGCGGGCTCCGGCATGTGTTCCTCCACCCCGGAGGCGCGGTATTCCTCCATGCACGCGCGAACCTGCGCGGCGGTGATCTTTCCCAGCTGGTTCGGCAGCGTGATGACCTTGTGCCCGGTGTGCTCGATGGCGCCCGTCTCGTGGGTGGCGATGTGCCCGCTATCCGCCGCGATAACGCCCTCCCAGGGGCGCAGGCGGTGGGCGATGATGGTGGCGTTGGCCTGCGTGCCACCGACCATGAAATGCACCTCAGCGTTCGGCGCTTGGCAGGCAGTGCGGATGCGCTCAGCGGCCGTGGCACAGAGCTCGTCGGCGCCATAGCCGGCATAAGCCCCATCCGCCTCCGCAATGGCTTCGAGGACGCGGGGGTGGGCGGAGCGATGGTAGTCGTTGCCGAAGTGAATCATGGTGGGCCAGTTTAGCCGGTGACCGTGACTTCGCCGATGCCTGCGTCGATGTGAATGTTCAGCAGCGCGTCAGGGTCTTGGCGTTCGGTGCAGTTGCTCTCTCCCAGGCCGTCATCACAGGTCAGCGCGACGGGGATGTCCTTCGGGAGGATGACCTCGACGGCGCCGATGCCGGCGTCGACGGTGACGTCGTGCTTGGTTGTGAGGTCGTGGAGCTGGCTGAAGTCCACCGTCGATTCGCCGATGCCCAGGTCGTAGTAGTCCTCGAGTTCATCTTCATGGGTGGGCGCGATGTCTTGCTCACCGACGTTGAAGCGGGCGCTGAAGCCGGACTCGTCGGCCTCGGAGACGAAGGTGACTCCAAGGAAGGCAATCGTCAGGGCGGCGCCTACGGCACCGAGCGCAATCGCGCCCTCAACCCACTGCGAACCGCGCTTCTTTTTCGGTTCCTCCCGCGGGCCCGGCTCCGGCAGGTCCCAGGCATCGGGAACCACGCCGAGCGGATCCCAGGACGGTGGGGTCCTGCGGCCGGGCGGGAAGGGGTGGCCGCCCGCCGGGGTATAAGAATTGAGGTTGACAGGTTCCTCGCGCACCGGCTGTTCGGCGGCCAGCAGTCCGCTAGGCGGTAGCGGCTCGCGTTGGTGAAGGGCGTACCAGGCCAGCGCCAGCAGGCCGAAGGTCAGCGTAGCGGGCGGAAGGCCGGCGAGGAATTGCCCGCTGAGGAACAGTGGGCCGGAGCTAAACGTCAGAAGGACGCCGACAATTAGGATCCAACCGAGCTCTTGCTCCTCCTTGACGCCATCCTTGCCCAAGGCCGCATCGAGCGGGCAGTAGGGCGAGCCGTAGCGCGGCATGAGCGCCCACGCGGCGAGGTAGGCGGCGATGCCCCCGCCGAAAGCGAGTGCTGCGACCACGAAGGCCACGCGCACAATCGTCGGATCGAGCTGGTAGCGCACCGCGATGCCTTCGCAGACACCGGCGAGCTGGGCGTCGCCACCCTGCTTCTTGGGAAGGCGGACGGGGCGGGTTGTCCACATCTGGTTGAAAGTGCTGTTCTTCGTCATACTTTTATGGTGCCGCGCGGGGCTTCGCGGCGGTATCGGTAATCGCCCTGATTTTTAGACCTCAGGGTTGTCCCCGATGTGCCGGAGGGGTGGTGCGTGGGACTATGTCTAGTATGACTTCGCCCTATGTCCCCGCCGAGAACGCGGCGCCTTATCCCGTGATGTCACGCCCCCAATCTGGCCGCGTGGTGGCCGGCGTGGCAGCGGGGTTGGCACAGAATCTGGGGGTTTCGGCGCTCTCCGCGCGCATCGCCTTGACCGCGTTGACCCTGCTGGGTGGGGTGGGGGCGATGGCCTATGCCGGGCTGTGGATCTTCACGCCCGCGCTTGACGACGCCCCCTCCACCCGCCGCAGCCCCCTCTCCCTCGTGCTGGTGTTCCTGGCGCTGGCGGGTAGTGCGGTGGGTGTGTTGGGGGTTTCGGGGGCGTCGCTAAGCGTGGCGGTGCCGTTGGCGGTGGTGGCCGTCGGCGCGGTGCTGGCGTGGTTGGCGTATGACCGCGGGCTGAACACGCCGGTGGGCCTGGTTGCCGTGGCGGCCGGTGCTGTCCTGGTCATCGGTGGTGTCGTGGTGGCGGCGGTGACGTGGGAGAGCGGATCGGGTTCGGCGATCCTGGCCACGGCGCTGACGCTGGTGGGCTTTGGTGCGTTGGTGGTGCCGCTGGTGCTGAAGCTCTGGCGTTCGCTGTCGCAGGAGCAGGCGGCCAAGGCGGTCTCGGAGGAGCGCGCCGAGATTGCCGCCCGCCTGCACGATTCGGTACTGCAGACGCTGGCGCTGATTCAGAAGCGGGCGGGGGATTCGCGTGAGGTGACGCGTTTGGCGCGCGCCCAAGAACGCGAGCTGCGCGCCTGGCTTTTCGACGCCCCCTCCGCCGCCCCCACCACCTGCTTCGGAGCCCTCGAAGCGGCGTGCGGGGAGGTGGAAGACCTCTTCGACATGCGGGTATCCGCTGTGACGGTGGGTGAGGATGCGGAGCTGACGGAGTCCGCGAAGTTGCTTATTCAGGCGGCGCGCGAGGCTATGGTCAATGCCGGCAAGCACGCGGGCGTGGACGCGGTGGATGTCTACGCGGAGTTGTTGGCGGGCGAGCTGAGTATCTTTGTGCGTGATCGCGGGGTGGGTTTCGACGTGGATGCTATTCCCGCTGATAGGCACGGGATTCGTGACAGTATTCGCGCGCGCGTAGAGGGAACTGGTGGGCGCGTGCGGATTTCCTCGACCCCGGGGGAGGGCACCGAGGTGGAGCTGGCGGTAGCGTTATGAGCATGGTGAAGGTCTTTTTGGTTGATGATCACTCCGTCTTCCGCGCGGGCGTGCGCGCCGAGTTGGCGGCGGCCCCGGAGATTGAGATTGTGGGCGATGCTGGCACTGTTGCGGAGGCGCTGGAGGGCATTGCGCGTACTTCGCCGGACGTGGTGCTTCTTGATGTCCACATGCCCGACGGTGGCGGCCTCGCCGTTATTAATGCGACGGCTAGCCAGCCGTCGAGACCGGTGTTTTTGGCGCTGAGCGTGTCGGATGCGGCGGAGGATGTGATTGCGCTGATTCGGGCGGGTGCGCGCGGGTACGTAACGAAGAATATTTCCGGCCCGGATTTGGCGCGCGCGGTCCTGCAGGTCAACAGCGGGGATGCGTATTTCTCGCCGCGCCTGGCAGGCTTTGTCCTTGACGCTTTTGCCTCCGGCTCGCCCGCACCGGAGCCGGAGGAGGGGCAAGACCCGGCGGTGGATGCGCTGACGCGCCGCGAGCTGGAGGTCTTGAGGCTGCTCGCGCGCGGCTATACGTACCGCGAGATTGGCAAGCAGCTGTTCATTTCAGTGAAAACGGTGGAGACGCACGCCTCCAATATTTTGCGCAAGACCCAGCAGTCCAACCGCCACCAGCTCACGCGCTGGGCCACCTCGCGCGACCTGGCCTAGACAGCCTGGCCTTGGCGGGTTGGCAAAGGCGCTGGCTCAGACAGCCCCCGCACAAACCAGGATCGGGGCCGGTGGAGGTGGTCGCCGCTCACACAGTTAGTCCGGCATAGGCGGGTTGGGTTTAGGCAGGGGGTGCGTAGGCGAGCTTGCGGGAGCCGTCGACGTGGGGAAAGAGCAGGAAGGCCGCGCCCGCGACGAGCGCCCACACCAGCGCGCTGCCCCAGGCAGGTAGTGCGAGGAGCGGGGAGAGCATAACCATCAACCACAGCACCATGAGGGGAATAAGCTGCGCGGCGTTGGGCAGCATGGTGACGTTGTGGCGCTGGGCATAATCGCGCAGGTCCGCGCGGTAGGGGTGCAGGAATACGAGCGCGCAGGCGGCGATGAGGAGGAGCAGGCTGAGCCCCATGGCGAGCCCGAAGTGGATGCGGCTGGTACCTGCCGCCACGGCGGTACCAGCCAGCAGCGAGGCGCCGAGGCGTACCCACGGCGGAGTGGGGATTGGGGTGGTGTGCGCGCGGAGGGGATTCATGGCGCCTAACGCTACCAGCGCAATTGCGCGTGTCCGGGGAGAGGTTCATAATAGGAGCCATGAATCAAACAGGTGTTCGCGTAGCGGGCGGCTCACGGGCCGACCAGATTGCGGTTCTACGCGCCCAGATTCAACGCCTGGAAACCCCGGATGATTCGGTGCAGGTGCAGCCGGACGCGGAACTTCTTGGCGTCCCTGAAAAGTTATCTGAGCTGCTCCCGGGCGGTGGTCTGCCGCGTAAGCGGGCAACCGCCTGCGCGGAATGTGCCGCGCTCGTGGTGGAGCTGATATCCCATGTTAGCGCGGCGGGCGGACACGTCGGGGTGGTGGGCTGGCCCGATCTCTCACTCGCACAAGTGGCCGAGGATGGTGATGTCTCCCGGGTCATCACGGTGCCCGACCCGGGCGCGGAGCCCTGGGCGGTAACTAGCGTGCTGTGTGAGGGGCTGGACCTCGTCGTGCACAAGGGGACAGGTGCGCTGAGCCCCACCCGGGCGCGCCCCGTGCTGGCGAAGGTGCGGGCAGGGCAGGCGGCCCTGCTCACCGTGGGGACCCGGCTGCCGGGCACGGCCGTGGAGATCGGTGCGGAGGTCGTTGCGGTGCATGGCCTGGGCCGGGGCAGCGGGCGGATTCGGGGGGTTGATATAGGGGTGCGGGTGGCGTCGGCAAGCATGCGCCCGCGGCGTGGAGTGCTCACGTGCGGGCAGCGACCAGACACGCGCCCGCACTTGGAGGCAGTGTGAGGGTCGCGGCGCTGTGGTTCCCGGATTGGCCCATCCAGGCGCTGCAGGATGCCGAGAGGGCGGCGTGTGTCATCGCCGCCCAGCACCGCGTGGCGGTGTGCAACGCGGCGGCGCGCCGGGCGGGGGTGCGCCGTGGGATGCGCGTGCGCCAAGCCCAGGCCGTTCTGCCGGAGCTGCGCGTGGAGGAGGCAAACCCGGACCGGGATGGGGTGGTGTTCGCGGAGATTGCCGCGGGCCTGGATGCGGTGGCTTCGTCGGTGGAGGTGCTGCGCCCTGGGCTGGTCATCGTGGACGCGGGCGCGGCCGGACGTTTCCACGGCAGTGAGGCGAAGGCGGTGGAGATGCTTGTCGACGCCACCTCCAGATCCCACCTCGACGCCACCGTCGGAGTCGCGGACGAGATTGCCACCGCGCTGATTGCCGCCCGCCACCGCAACCTGGGCGCGGTGGTGCCGGTAGGAGGGTCGCGCGACTTTCTGGCTCAGCAGCCGGTGGGTGTGCTGGCGGCGGAAGTGGCGCTGGGCTGTGCGGCGGACGTGGTTCATTCTTTAGAGCAGCTGGGTGTGCGCACCTTAGGGGAGCTGGCGAGCCTGCCGCTGCGCCAAGTCACCACCCGTTTCGGCGAGGCCGGGCGGCGGTGCCACGCGGTGGCCGCGGCCGCACCGGATCGGCGCGTGGCGCCGGAACTCGCGCGCCCTGACCTGGGCGTGGAGCAGGGCTTCGAGGAGCCCTTGGAGCGCGTGGATGCCGCGGCCTTCGCCGCGCGTCAGCTGGCGGCTCGCCTCCACGCGGCTCTCGAGGAAGCGTGCGTGGTGTGCCTGCGCCTGCGCGTTGCCGCGGAGTTTGAGGGCGGTGAGCGCCTGGAGCGGATTTGGCGTACCCAGGAAGCGCTCAGCGAGGCCGCCACGGCGGACCGCGTGCGCTGGCAGCTCGACGGCTGGTTGAGTGCTGCGCGGGCGGGGAGTGCGCCGGGTGAGGGAGGGGGCATCGCCAAGCTGGCGTTGGAACCGGTGGAGGTCGCCCCGCCGGGGGACGGGCTTTTGTGGGGCGCGGATGAATCCACCGAGCAGGCCAAGCGTGTCATCGCGCGCGTGCAATCCCAGCTGGGGGTGGACCGCGTGCTGCAGCCCCGCCCGGCGGCCGGGCGCGGGGTGGCCGAGCGCATCGAGTACGTCCCTTATGGCGAGCAGCGCGACCCGCAGCCGGAGGGCACGTGGCCGGGGCGCATCCCGGCGCCGCTTCCGGCGAGCCTGGCGCACCCGGCTGCGAGGATTCGGCTTATCGACGTCTCCTCGAAGGACATCATCGTCACCGCCGAGGCCCTCCTTTCCGGGGAGCCAGCAGGCCTGGGGTGGGGCCAGCACCGCTACCGGGTGACTGGGTGGGCCGGCCCGTGGCCCGTGGATACCGGGTGGTGGGAGGCGGGTGCGGCGCAACGCTGCGCGCGCCTGCAAGTCGTCGGGGAAAACGACAAAGGCCAGCGCGCCTGGCTCCTCGTGTGGGCAGGCGGGCGCTGGTCGGTGGAGGCAACCTATGCCTGAACGGCTTAGTTCAAGATGTCGATGACCAGGCGCGTCGGCGCCCTGAGCACCTGCACCGAATACGGGTGGCGTTCGTTAAGCCCGATAACGAACTGCGAGCGAGCCTCGAAGGTACCGCCGCTGACCACCTGGGTAACTAGGCCGCCGGCGCCATTTACGGTGCCGATATTCGGGTCTTCCATGTTGAGCTGGAAGGGGTAGGCGGTGCCGTCGATGCTGACGTCGAGCGCGGTGGAGCCTTCATAAGCAATCGGGTTGCCGGATCCTTGCTGGGCGGGGGAATCGGTGTAATCGATGAACCAGCCCGGCGAACCATCCCCGACAAACTCGAAGACCACGCGGTCAAATCCCTCGTGCTTCCCCACGCGGACATCGGTCACCACCAGCTCCGAGGGGGCCGGTGGGCGGAGGGTTTTCATCTCCATGTTGGCGTCGCCCAGCGGGGTCAGCCCAGCCGGTGCGGCGGGGGAGGGCGCAGTGGGAGTGACGGTAGCGGTGGAAGTGGAGGCGCCGGACAGGGTGGCGTCGAGAGTCTTCGTGGGGTCGCCGGTACTACCATCCGGGGAGGAAGAAGGAGCGCATCCCTGAAGCACGAGCGCACCCGAGACAACGAGTGCGGCCACTGGGGCGGCTGTGCGCAAGAGATTGTGTTTCGGCATAACTTCGAGCGTAGTGGCACTTCGGGGAATTATATGCATCGAGCTAAGCATCGTAACCACATTGTTGTGAAGCAAGTGATGCCAGTTAAGATGGCGCCATGACCTTCTGCTCCGACGTCCAGGTCGAGCCCCTGGCTGGTACCGCTAAACAAGAATCTGTGTACGTCCTTTTCGAGTGGCCCACGGCGTGGTCGCGCGACGTGCTTGACGGCCACACCTTTGGCCCAGGCCTCACCGAAAAGCTCAAGGCCAAGCTCAAGGGCGTGGCGGGCCTGCAGCTCATTCGCCGCCCGGGGCGCGCCGGGCATGAGCGGGGGACGGGGCACTTCCGTTGTTTCGTTGTGTGGGCGCGCGAGGGGCTGGTGCAGGATTACACCCTGAACGGCCCAGAGGACATTCTTGACCTGGATCTTGAGCACCCCACCGGCACGTGCCTGCCGCTGGTGCTCGTGTGCACCCACGCCAAGCGCGATGCCTGCTGCGCCATCAAGGGGCGCCCGCTGGCTGCCTCCCTGGCGTGTGAATTTGAGGAGACCGTGTGGGAAACCTCCCACACCAAAGGCCACCGTTTCGCGCCGTCGGTGCTGCTGATGCCGTGGGGCTATTCCTTTGGACGCCTCAACGTGGAGGCCGGCCGCGAGCTCGTGGGCAAGGCGCTGCACGGAGAGTATTTCTACCCTGCCAACCGCGGTTCCGGCCTCACCACGCCCCGGGGTCAGGTGGCGGAGCTTGCGGTGGCACGCCAGCTTCTCGACGCCTCCGAGCCCCTCCACTACGGCGACCTTAGCGTCGACGCGGCGGAAGACACCGCAGCGGAAACCCCCGCCGCGAGAAATGGCGTCGTTGTGCGACACCGCGACGGCCGCGCATGGGACGTGGAGCTGGAAGAAAAAGAGGCCTCCGGCGTTGTCTCCTCCTGCGGAGACAAACCGAAGACCTCTCGAATCTACGTCGCGCGTCGCGTCGAAAAGCGCAGCGTATAGATAGGGGTTGGCGTGGTTAGCGGCGCATAATCTTGGCCGAAAGCCAGTTGCCGAAGAACTGCGCTGCCTGCACCAGCACGATGATGATGAGGGTAGCCACCACGGTGACCTCCCACTCGAAGGCGCGGTAACCGTAGACGATGGCGAAGTCACCCAAGCCACCGCCGCCGACGTAGCCCGCCATCGCGGACATGTCGACGATGCCGATGAACAGGAAGGTGTAGCCCAGCACCAGCGGGCCCAGCGCTTCCGGAATGATGACCGTGGTGATGATCTTCCACGGCGAAGCGCCCATCGCGCGGGCCGCCTCGATCACACCCGGATCCAGCGCCACGAGGTTCTGCTCCACGATGCGCGCCACTGCGAAGGTAGCCGCAATGACCATGACGAACGTGGCCGGTTCACGGCCGATGGAGCTTCCCAGCACCGCCACCGTCAGCGGCTGGACAAAGGCCAGCAGGATGATGAACGGGATCGGGCGAATGAAGTTCACCAGAATGTTGATGACGAAGTGGATGGGCTTGTTCTGCAGGATGCCGCCCGGGCGCGTGGTGTAGAGCAGGATGCCCAGCACGAGGCCGATGATGCCCGCAAGCACCAGGGTCGTGGCGACCATGATGAGGGTGTCCTTGATGGCGTCGACAAGCGTACTGCCCAGTCGGTCCCAATTAGCCTGCGCGAGGTAGGTGACGTTCATCGTTGGATCTCCTCAATTTCGGTGGTGCGTTGCATGTGTGCGTAGAAGTCTTCGATGGCTGCGTCCGGTCCGTTGAGGCGGACGGTGATCTTGCCAAAGGAGTGCTTCTGCAAGGTGGTGATACCGCCGTGGACCACGGCGATGGACACACCCTCGTCCGCGAGCTTGCCCGCGGCATCGAAGAAGCCGGACTTCTCTGTCAGGTTGATGGTGAACAGGCGGCCCTCGTGGGCCAAGAGGTCATCGGCCTCGACGACGTCCGGGGTGTTACGCAGGGACGTCGCTACGAATTTCTCCGCCACCTTGGTTCGGGGATTGGAGAAGACCTCATAGACGCTGCCGGACTCAATAACGTGGCCGCCTTCCATGACGGCGACCTTGTCTGCGATGGAGCGCACGACGTCCATCTCGTGGGTAATGACCACGATGGTGATGCCGAAATCGCGGTTGACCTTGCGCAGAAGGTCAAGAACCTCATGGGTGGTGGTGGGGTCGAGCGCTGAGGTGGCTTCATCCGCCAGCAGCAGGGAAGGGTTATTAGCTAGGGCGCGGGCGATGCCGACACGCTGCTTCTGGCCGCCGGAGAGCTGCTCCGGGTAGTTATCGCCCTTGTCTGCCAGGCCGACGAACTCCAGCAGTTCTTGGACGCGCTGCTTACGCTCTTGCTTCTCGACGCCCTGCAGCTTCAATGGGTACTCAACGTTGCCCGCCGCGGTGCGGGAGGACATGAGGTTGAACTGCTGGAAGATCATGCCGATGTTGCGGCGGATGCCGCGCAGCTTGGACTCGGGCAGGGGGACGACATCGGTGCCGTCGAGAAGCAGCTGCCCCGAGGTTGGCTTATCCAGGCCGTTGATCATGCGCACCAGCGTGGATTTGCCCGCGCCGGAGAAGCCGATGATGCCGATGATCTCGCCGGGCTCGACGGTCAGGGAGACATTATCGAGTGCGGTGGTGGTGGTTTTCTTGTTTTTAAAGACTTTGGTGATGTTGCGGAATTCAATCCGGGTGCCCTGGTGGGCGCCAGTGTGTTCAGTCACGTGGTTTTCCTTTGTACGTGTCCGTGTAGTGAATAAGCAGGGAGTAACGGGCAAAATCCCCCGGGTCACGCAAACGAGCGTGAGCGCGGGGGTGAGGGAGATTCGCTTAGCTAGAGGAGGCTTCCTCTTCTAGGCGGTCCAGTATCTCTTGGAGTTCTGCCTGGGGCTTGTCCACGAAGATGGTGGTGCCACCCGTGGTGTCTTGCACCGCGGCCTTCACCTCATCAGAGAGGTAGAGTTCAGCTAGCTTCTTGACCTTCTCATTGTCCTTGTCCTTTTCCTGCACAGCCCACACGTTGACGTAGGGGTCGAACAGGATCTTCGGGTCGGCGTTGGGGTTTTCCGGGTCGTCGTAAAGCACGGCGTCGGCCGGGTTGATACCCGCACGCTTGAAGAAGGAGTTGGTGATGATGGCGGGCTTGCCCTCGCCGAAGGCGGACGGGGTCTGGGAAGCATCGACCGGGGTGATGGTCACCTTGGAAGCGGACTCATCGATATCGGCGGGATCCGGGGTGAGCTTGCCCTCTTCCTTGAGCTTCAGCAAACCGTTGGCTGCCAGCAGGTTGATGGCGCGGCCCTGGTTCGTGGCGTCATTCGGAATGGCGATGTCCTGCCCCTCGATGCCGTCGATGCTGTCGTGGCCCTTCCAGAACAGAGGCATGGGGTAGACCTGCGTGGACGCAACCGGGACAAGGTTCGTGCCGTTGCCCACGTTGTACTCGGCGAGGAACTTTAAGTGTTGGAACTTGTTGGTGTCCGTGCTCCCCTCAGCCAATGACTGGTTGGGGGTGGCGTAGTCGGTAAAGCTCTTCATCTCGATCTCGATGCCTTCTTGAGCAGCGAGTTCTTTGAGCACGCCCCACTCCGGAAGCTCGGCGTCGGTGGTGCCGATGATGATGGGATCCTCGGCGGTACCAGCGGCGAAATCGGAGCTTGCAGACGAGCAGGCGACCAAGCTGGTAGCGGCAGCGAGGCTAGCTACAGCGGCTGCTACGAGACGGCGGATGCGCATGATTCGTCCTTTGCTAGTTAGTCAGTGAAGGCTGCTTAAACCTGCTCCTCGAGGCGGTCCAGAATCTCCTGGAGCTCCTCCTGGGAGCGGTCCACGGCCACGGCGGTGTCGCCGGAGGACTTCAGGACCGCGTCGGTGACCTTCTGGTCCTTCCACAGCTTGGCCAGCTCGTGGAGGGTTTCGTTATCGGCGTCGTCGGCACGCACGGCCCAGACGTTGATGTAAGGCTCGGCCTCGGTGGAGTCCGGGTCATCCTGAGCAACGGCAGACTGCGGGTCAATGCCGGCGCGCTCGAGGAAGGAGTTGTTGATAACGGCAGGCTTGCCCTCACCGTAGGCGGCCGGGGTCTGGGCGGCGTCCACCGGGGTGACCTTGACCTTGGACTTCTTCTCATCGATGTCCAGCGGGGTCGGGGTCAGCGGGCTGCCCTCCTTGAGGGTGACCAGGCCTTCCTGGACCAGCAGGCCGATGGCGCGGCCCTGGTTGGTGGAGTCGTTCGGGATGGCGACTTCCTGGCCCTCGACGTCACCGAGGTCCTTGTGGTCCTTCCAGTAGATGGCCAGCGGGTAGATCTCGGTAGCTGCCAGCGGGACGAGGTCGGTGCCGTTGCCCTTGTTGTATTCAGCCAGGAACTTCAGGTGCTGGAACTTGTTGGTCGTCAGCTTGCCTTGGTCCAGAGCCTGGTTCGGGGTGTTGTAGTCGGCGAAGTTTTCCAGCTTGACGTCGAAGCCGGCCTCCTTGGCCAGGTCCTGGAATACGGCCCACTCTTCCATGTTGGCGTCGGTGGTGCCGATGGTGATGGTGGAGTCCTTGGTAATGGCCTCACCGGAGTTCTCGGACTCAGCGGAGTCTGAGGAGCAAGCAACCAGGCTGGTTGCGGCGATGACGGCTGCCGAGGTGGCGGCAAGTACGCGACGGATGCTCATGGTGGGTTCCTAGTGTCCCTTCTTGGTTTGTGCGGCAAGTCGTGTCACCGCAGGAGTTTGCACTGCAGGAAAAACTAGCAACGATTGAACCGCTTTGTCTATTCAAAGGATTGTTCAACGACAACCTTGACGGGAACCTATGTTCGAATCTAATGTGTGGGGATATGAGGTTCAATGGGGGTAAGGCGCTGCCGTGGTCCCGGGTGGAGAGGATCCTCTCTGGCCGCCCGGGGCCCGTCCCGGTCTCGGTGGACCATCTGCCGCAGGCCACGGACGCGCCGAAAGTGGGGCATTCTTCCGTGCCTTTCGCGGAGCTGCACGCGGTAAGTTCCTATAGCTTCCTGCATGGCGCCTCCGAGCCGGAGGAGCTCGTGGCGCGCGCCGTCGAGCTGGGACTGCAGGGGATTGCGCTGGTAGATCGGGATGGATTCTATGGTCTTATGAAGTTTGCGGAGGCCGCTGCCAAGGTGGGTCTGCCCGCTGTCTTTGGTGCGGAGCTTAGCCTCGACCCGGCCCCGCTGACCGTCCTGGCACGCACACCGGAGGGCTATCGGCGGTTGTCTCGCCTCATCTCTCGCGCTCATATGGAGGCGGGGGAGAAGGGGATCGTGTCCTATCCTCCCCTGGCGGAGATTGGGGTGCAGTTGCAGGATGAGTGCCTCTTTCTGGTGGGCTGGGAGTGGGCGGAGCATTTCGATCTTCTGGTCGATGGAATAAAAATAGACAGCATGGTTCTGGAGTATGTCTGTACCCAGCTCCCGGAGGATGCCGACCACCACCTACTGCTGGATTCCTTGCCGGTTCCGCGCGCTATCGCTACCGCCCACCCGGCTGCCGCCACGCGGGATCGCGCGCGGTTGGCCGGGGCCAAGCAAGCCCTGTCCAGACGCCTCGCGCTTGCCGACGCCTCCCCCAACTCCCACCCCATGGGCTCGTCCTGGCTGCGCTCCGGGGAGCAGATGGCGCGCCTGCTGCCTGAGCGCCCCGAGCTCATTGCGGAAACCGTCCGCGTCCTCGAAGAATGTAGCTTTACCTGGGAGGCGCTGGCTCCGAACCTGCCTGACTTCGACGTGCCGGAAGGCCACACTGAGATGTCCTGGCTGGAGCATCTCACCTTCGAGCGCGCGGCAGTTCGCTATGCCACGCGCCCCGAGGAGATTCGGCGCAGGGCGCGGAAGCAGATGCGCTATGAATTGGGCGTGGTCAAGCAGCTGGGCTTTCCTGGCTACTTCCTCATCGTGTGTGATCTGGTGGATTTTTGTAAACGGGAAAACATTCTGTGCCAGGGGCGCGGGTCGGCGGCGAATTCGGCGGTGTGTTTCGCGCTGGGGATTACGAACGCGGAGCCGATTTCCGCGGGCTTGCTCTTTGAGCGCTTCCTCTCCCCGGACCGCGATGGCCCGCCGGATATTGACATCGATATTGAATCGGGGCGGCGCGAGGAGGTCATTCAGTACGTCTATGCCAAGCACGGCCGCGAGCGCGCCGCGCAGGTGGCCAACGTGATTACGTACCGCCGCAAAGGCGCGCTGCGGGATGCCGCCCGCGCGTTGGGCTACCCGCAGGGTTCGGCCGATGCCTGGTCGAAGGGGATCGCGCCCGCGCCTTCGGACGTTGAATCCTTGGCCGAGCAGTTTATAGGGCAGCCGCGCCACCTGGGCATTCACTCCGGCGGCATGGTGCTGTGCGACCGGCCAATTGCGGATGTCGTGCCCGTGGAATGGGCGCGCATGGAAAACCGCTCGGTGCTGCAGTGGGATAAGGATGATTGTGCCGCGGCCGGGCTGGTGAAGTTCGACCTGCTGGGCCTGGGCATGCTCGAAGCCCTGCATCACATGATGGACTTGGTGGAGGAAAGCACCGGCAGGGTGGTCAACCTGTGGGAGCTGGACCTGGCTGACCCGGAAGTCTATGACATGCTCTGCCGCGCGGATGCGGTGGGCGTGTTCCAGGTGGAATCGCGCGCGCAGCTGAGCACGCTGCCGAGGCTCAAGCCGCGGGTCTTCTTCGACCTCGTGGTGGAGGTCGCGCTCATCCGCCCGGGTCCCATTCAGGGCGGGTCGGTGCACCCCTACCTGCGCCGCCGCGATGGCAAGGAGCCGGTGACCTATGACCACCCGGTGCTGGAGAAGTCCCTGGGCAAGACGCTGGGGATTCCGCTTTTTCAGGAGCAGCTCATGCAGATTGCGGTCGATGCCGCCGGGTTCAGCGGCGCGGAGGCGGATGACTTGCGGCGCGCGATGGGTTCGAAGCGCTCGCCGGCCAAGATGGCGGCGCTCAAGCAGCGCTTTTATGAGGGCTTGGAGGAGACCAACGGGATCGTCGGGGAAGTGGCGGACAAGTTGTGGGCCAAGATTGTGGCCTTCGCCGCGTACGGCTTTCCGGAGTCGCACTCGCAGTCTTTTGCCTCCTTGGTGTACTTTTCGGCGTGGTTTAAGCGCTATTACCCGGCGCAGTTTTGTGTGGGCCTGTTGCGCGCGCAGCCGATGGGTTTCTACTCGCCGCAGTCGCTTATTCAGGACGCCCGCCGCCACGGCGTGGAGGTGCTGCCGGTCAGCGTCAACGAGTCGGGCCGCGAGGCGCGCGTGGTGGTGGGCGCGGACGGTCAAGCGCGCATCCGCCTGGGGCTTAGCCTCATCAAGGGATTAGGGAACAAGGCCGCCGACCGAATTGAAGCGGCCGCGCCGTTTGTCGACGTCCCCGATCTCTCCCGCCGCGCCGACCTCACCGTCGATCACGTGGAGGCCCTCGCGGTGGCGGGGGCCTTGGATGTCTTTGGGGCGGACCGCCGCCAGGCATTGTGGCAGGCGGGCGTGGCCGCAACGGAACGGGCGGGGATGCTGCCGGGGCTGTCTGCGATTGAGGCGCCGTCCTTGCCGGGCATGAGCGCTTTCGAGCTCATGGCGGCGGACGTGGCCAGCACCGGCGTGACCCACGACCAGCAACCGATGGAGCAGGTTCGTGGGGAATTGCAGGCCCGCGGCATCCTATCGGCGGCGGATTTGCCGGGCGTGGAGGATGGCACCCGCGTGCGCATCGCCGGGGTGGTCACGCACCGCCAGCGACCACAGACCGCGGCCGGTGTGGTCTTCTTCGGCCTAGAGGATGAGACCGGGCTGATGAACGTGATGGTTACGCCCGGCCTGTGGGCTCGGGATAAGGTGACGGCTCGGACGGCGCCCGCGCTCATCGTGCGCGGCATCGTGCAGAATGCCTCCGGGGCGGTCACCGTTGCCGCGGACCAGCTGGAGCCGCTGGCCTTCGGCGAGGCCCTTTCGCGCGGCTCGCGGGATTTCCGCTAAGAGGTTTATTCCTTTGAGATGAGCTCGTCGCGGTTCATCTTTCCCGCCAGGGAACGGGCCACCGAGAATGGCACCCACACCATGAGCAGCAGGATGATCTTGAGGTAGAGCTGGGACACGAACACGCCGTCCATGATGGGCATGGTTCGGGCACCCCAGGCGATAAGGCCAGTCACTGGCAGCAAGATGACGAGTGCTGCGAGGGAGAACTTGAGGCCGTCGTCGCGGGCTTCGACGTGCTGCTGCATTTGGTACTCATCGAGCTCCGTCGTGGGCAGGTCTGCGGCACCTATCGCTCCGCGCAGGCGGGCGGTCAGCAGCGCGGTGAGCAGCGTTCCGAGGCAGGCCACCATGAGTGAGGTAAAGGAGTCCCAGAACTGCAGGGGGAGGGACAGGATGATGAGGCAGGAGGAGAGATCGGCCAGGGTGATGTAGCGCTTGCGGGTCTTAACGGAATCGGGAATGGTGACGGCGGACATGAGCGAGTTAGTCCTTTCGGTAGATTTCGGAGGACATGGGAGTGAATTCGGTCCGGGAGAACACGGCTTCCACGGGTAAGTCAAAGACCTCGCAGATATTGAAGGCGAGATCCAGGCTTGGGGAGTGGTCGCCGCGCTCGAGGGCGCCGATGGTTTGGGGGTTGACCCCGATGGCGGCGGCAAGCTGTGCGCGCGTCATGTCCCGTTCAGCGCGGAGCACGCGGACCCGGTTAAATAGTGGGCGGGTTGGCTTTTTCTTTGGGGACATGCACCACAGTGTTGTATAAACCCAACAACTTGTCAAGGGTTCGTGTTAGTGTGTTGGCATGAACCCCGTATCCCCGTCACTCACGAAAGCCCGCTACATCACGAATTTGAGCTGGGACATTATCCTCGCCGCCCTAGCGGCCGTGGCGGCATATTTCTGGTGGGATTGGCTCTATTGGGTCGCCGGAGCGTTTCTCGTGTGGGCGCTTTATGAACTCTGGCTCATCCCCGCGCAGGTGAAAAACCTGGGCTGGCAGGAAACCGCCGATGAATTACTGGTCACTCGCGGAAAAATCTGGCACACCTTCACCGTCGTGCCCTACGGCCGCATCCAGTTCGTCGACGTCACCGCCGGCCCCGTCGAGCGGGCGATGGGGCTGAAAAAGGTGAAGCTGCACACGGCGTCGCCCAGCAGCGACGCCACCATCCCCGGCCTCCTTGCTGCCGACGCCGACGCCCTGCGCGAGCGCCTCGCCGTCAAGGCCCGCGAGAGGATGAGCGGGCTGTGAAGGACCGCGCGCTTATCGACGCCGACGGCTACACCCGCGTCCACCGCCTTACCCCGCTGTTGCGTTTTTGGTCGCTGATTCTGGCGCTGGTGGCCGTTCTCGCGGTGAACGTCAACGCCTCCATGGTGTCGGACGTCCTGTCCTACGTGCAGGGCGGGCACTTGGGCGAGGTCGGCCGCGGCACCCTGCTGGGCATCGGTGCCTTCGTGCTGGTGTGCACGGTGATTTGGCTCGTCTCCGGAATTTGGTGGCGCAAGCTGGGCTACAAGCTCACCGAGGATGAAATCGCGCTGCGCCACGGCGTCATCTCAACGTCCTTCCGTTCCGCGCGCTACGAGCGCATCCAGGCGGTGGATGTCGTGGAATCCATCATCGCACGCCTATTGGGCTTGGCCGCAGTCCGTGTGGAGACCGCGGGCGGCACCTCCTCCGTCATCAAAATCGAGTACCTGTCCAAGGCGAAAGCAGAAGAGCTGCGCGCGGAGCTGCTGCGGCGCACAAATAAGGGGCCTGCCAGTGAGCCAGCGCCGGAAACCCCCGCCGCCTTGATCCCGGAGATTCCCATCCTGCGCACGATTGCCGCTGAGGCTTTGCGCCTGCCCACGTTGGTTACCGCACTCGTCATCGGCGGCCTGCTCTTCCTCCCCGGGATGTGGACCGCGCTGCTGCCTATCATCGTGGGCTTCGTGGGGCGGGTGTGGAGTCTGGTGGATTCCTCGTGGACGTTCACCGCGCTTCACGACGCCCCCGCCAACGCCCTCAACGTCTCCTACGGTCTTGCCGACCGCCGCCGCCAAACCATCCGCATTAGCCGCATCCACGGCGTGCGGGTGAGCCAGCCTTTCCTGTGGAGGCGCTTCGGCTGGTACGAGGTGCACGTCTCGGTGGCCGGGTATGGCGCGAAGGGCGGCGGCAAGCAGTCTGGTTCCACGCGCATCCTGCCGGTGGGCACCCGGGAGCAGGCGCTGGAGCTTTTAGAGCTCATCTCAGATCTGGACCGTGCGCAGATTGAGGATTTCGCACGCCCTGAAGGGCACACCCAGCCCACCTATACCTCCCCGCGCCGGGCCACCTGGGTCAGTCCCGTCGACCGTAAGCAGCAGTCGGTGACGCTGGTGGAATCGCCTCAGCCGGTGACCATCGTGCACCGCGGCCGCATCAACCGCCGCGTCATGGTGATTGGTACCCCGCACATCCAGGAGCTCACGCTGAAGGTGGGGCCGTTGGGGCACCTCGCGGGTGTGCGCACCGTGCGCTTCGACCTTGTGGCGGGCCCAGTCAAGATGGCCGGCCAGGACCTCACGCCTGCCGACGCCTCCGAACTCCTCACCCGCTTGCGCTCCCGCCGCCTTCCCGCCCTCGAGTCGGCGCCAGCCCCTAGCGGCGACGAAGCTTAAGCAGCACCGGTCCGCGGGTGCTGCTGGGGCCGGCACACGCCGAGGCCGTCGAACAAGACCCGCATCCGCCCGCGGGGCAGGAGCCGAGCGGTTCCATATCGAGAACCCCGCTGGCGGTGAGGTGGTCCAGGATGAGGTCCACCGTGCCGGGCTCCAGCCCGGTCTGGGCCGCGATGGCTACGCGCGAGCGCACTCCGGATTCGATGGCTTGCTGCACGGCGTGAATGGGCGAGGCAGGCACTAGATAAACACCCTCAGAATCTGGAAGGCGCTCACTGCCAGCACCCACGCGGTGGCCAGCTGAATGCCGAAACCGAAGAGCGTCCAGCGCCAGCCAATCTCGCGGCGCTGCGCGGCAATCGTGGCCACGCAAGGGGTGTAGGCCAGCAGGAAGAGCATGTAGGCCCACACCGCGGCGAGGGGATGGCCACCGGAGGCGCGGTCGAAATCTTGACGCACATGGTCACTGAGCGCGCTGTGGGATTGTTCCTCCGCGGAGGCGTCGGTGACGTCGTCGACGGCATAGGTCTGTGCCCACGTCGAAATCAGCGCCTCCTTGGCCACGAAACCAGTGACCAGCGGGCCCGCCAGGGACCACGAGTCGAAGCCAGCCGCGGCAAAGGCCGGGGCAATGGTGCGCGAGACCGCGCCATAGGTGGAATCCTCCGGCGCTGGTGGCTCGCCCAAGGTGGTCTCGTGCACCGCGGCCCCAACCGGGATGGCCATGAGCAGCCACACCACGACCACGGTGGTCACGATGATGCCGCCGGCGGTCTGCAGGAAGCCCTTCAAACGCGTCCACATCACGCTCAGCGCCAGGCGCACGGTGGGCAGCTGGTACGTCGGCAAGTCAATAACCAGCGCTTCCTCAGGCACCGCGCGCCACAGCGTCTTGCGCAGCGCCAAACCCACCAGCACGAGCAGCGCGATGGAAATGACGTACATGATGAACACCACGCTGCCGGCGTGCTCCGGGAAGAACGTGGCCGAGAGCATGACGAAGACCACCAAGCGCGCCGAGCACGAGGTAAACGGGATGAGCAGCGCCGTCATAATGCGATGCCGCGGGCTTCCCAGCACGCGCGTGGCCGAGATCGCCGGCACGTTACAGCCAAAGCCCACCACGATGGGGATGAAGGCCTTGCCCGGCAGGCCGATGGCCCGCATAAGGCGGTCGGTCACCACCGCCGCGCGCGCCATGTAGCCGGAATCCTCCAGCACCGCCAAACACAAAAACATCAGCGCCATGAGCGGGGCAAAGGTGAGGACCATGCCGACGCCACCGATGAGGCCGTCGACAAGCAAGCCCGTAACGAGGGGGTGACCTAAGCCGATGGCCTCAAGCCCCGCCCGCGCCCAATCGCTCAAGGGGCCGGAGACCAACGCCTCCAGGCCATCCTGGAGGGGAGCGGCCACCGTGGTGGTGATCTGGAAGACCAGCCACATCACGGCCAAGAACAGCAGTGGCCCCACGACCGGGTGAAGGGCTACCGCATCGAGGCGGTGGGAGAGGGGCGTGGCGTGCTCGACCTCGCTCACCGAGGCCTTCGCCGCCGCATCCAGCTCCGCAAAGCGGCCCTCCAGGCCGGTGTCTTCGCGCAGTTGCACGGGCTCAGCCGCCAGAGAATCTACAACAACCTCTCGCAGCTTCTCGACGCCCTCCCGCTTACGCCCATCAACCTCCACCACCGGGATGGAGGTGGCCTCAGCGAGCGCAACGGGGTCCACCGTTTGCCCCTGGTTGAGGGCCACGTCGGTCTTCGTCAGCGCGATGATGAGGCGGTAGGGCTGCTCCGCCAACTGGAGGGCCACGTTGAGGCCGCGCGCGACGGCGCTGGCATCGACGACCACGACGACGGCGTCGGGGCGCTCATCATCGGGGCAATCGATGAGCATGGCGCGGGTGAGCGCCTCATCGGGGCTGAGCGGATCGAGCGAGTAGGTGCCGGGGAAGTCGATGAGATCGGCGGTGGATTCACTCAGCTTCCACGCACCGCGGCTGACCTCAACGGTGGTTCCCGGCCAATTGCCGGTCTGCGCCTTCGCGCCGGTCAGAGCATTAAAGAGCGTGGACTTGCCGGAATTCGGGGAGCCGACGAGCGCGATGATGGGTGCTCCGGCAGGAGCTACCGCGCCGCCCGGATCGCCGTGACAGCTGGGTTTCGTGGTGGCCATGTTTTAGACCTCGATGGCTTGCAGTGTTGCCTTGTCGATGGCATAGCGGCAGCTGCCCACCGAGACAACGCGGGCGCCGCCGGCCACGCGCGGGCCCATCGTCAGTGTGGCGCCGGGGCGGATGCCTAGCTCGCCGAGGCGCACTGCCAAGGCGGCGTCACAGGTGCAGGAAATGCACTCGTTTCCCAAGGTGATGGTGCATCCCATGGGGATGGCGTCGGCGGTTTGCCGTGGGCACCCAGACAACTTCACGGTGAGCTCTCTTTCTCTAAAGCATTACCGTTATAGGTTAACCTAAGTAAATATAGGTCTGTCTAGTTTTTCGCCGCTTTCGGTTAGGTGATCCTCACCACGCGGCGCTCGGGGCGCCGCGTTTCCTACATGTTGCCTGAATTAGTTGGTCCAGCTGCTCACCTGGCGCAGCTTTTGGCGGTTCTTCAGCCGCGACTGGCCCAGCTTGCGGGACATGCGGTCCAGAATCTCAATCGCCTCGGTGATGTGCGGTCCCTTGTTGAGCATGACGCACTCCGCGCGCAGCGCATAGCCCGCGTCCGTGATTTCCGCGCGGGAGGGAAGCCCCGTCTTGGCCAGGGTCTCCAGCACCTGCGTGGCCATGATGACCGGGATATGTGCCGCCTCCGCGACCTTCATGATCCGCCCCGGCACCTGGACCATCTCCTCGAATCCCAACTCCACGGCTAAGTCACCGCGCGCAATCATGATGCCGAACTTGGCATGGCGCATGCCTTCCAGCAACACGCTTCCCAGTTGCTCATAGGCCGGCACCGTCTCAATCTTGAGCACGATGCCCAGGTCACGCACGCGCTGCGCCATCTCCTCGGACTCCTGCTCGGCGGCAATCTCCTCGAGCGTGTCATAGAGGAAGGCCACATCAGCTGGAGTGCGGATGAAAGAGACCGCCGCGATATCGCAGTGCGTGGCCACAAAACGCAGCGCCTCGATGTCCTCTTCGGTGAGGCTGGGCAGCGGGACGTCGGTATCCGGCAGGTTGATTCCCTTATAGGCGGCCAGGTTGGTGCCGGTGGGCCCGGCGTGCTCCACGGTGATGACAGCCTCGCGCTCAGCGCCGTTGCCCCGCACCTCGCGGACGCGGCCGGAGATTGCGCCATCATCGAAAATCACCCGGTGACCCACCTCCAGCGCACCGACCACCTCCGGCAGCGTGCAGCCAATTGTGGTCACCTCACCCTCAACGATGCGCGCCGGCTCCTGCGAAGTGCTCAGCACCAACTCCTCGCCGCGGTGCAGGCGAATCTTCTGCTCCAGGGCCGGAACTCCATGCACCTGCGTGGTGTCCCCGCCGTGGCTCAACACCGTTCCCTCGGCGAGGTAGCAGTTGCGATCACCGTGCAGCACCGCCACGCCTGCTTCTGCGCTCTCCACGGTGAACACACGCGAGCGCCCGCGCGCTTCCGTGAAGCGCACCTCGCTGCCGGGGTGCAGGCGCGCCAACCACTCGCCATCCACCTCCAGCGCTACCGCCGGGCGGGCCGCGCTTGGCGACGCCTCCCCCGCCACCCCCTGGGCGCGGGTAGAGGAGGGGGCGTCGTGAAGCACGAGTGTTGCCGGGCTCAGCAGCTCACCTGCCGCGGTGCGCTCGCCGCGCACGCGAATGACCTGCGGACCCGGCTCTATGCTGCCGGTGCGGACTTTGGGGCCAGCAATATCGCAGGAAATCAGGATCTCGCGCCCCACCTCCTCGGCGGCGCGGTGGACGTGTGCCACCATCTTCTGCCAGGCATCCTGGCCATCGTGGGCGCAGTTGATGCGGGCTAGTTCCATGCCCGCGCGGGCGAAACCGAGGACCAGCTCATAGTCCTCTGCGGCCTCGGTGGGAAGGGTCACCATGATGCGCGCGTGGGTGTCCTCCTGGGTGGGGCCGAGGAGGGCTTCGGTGTTGGCGTCGAGGATATCGTCCGCGTCCGCATAAGCCGTGGCAATCGGCTGCACGGGATAGGTCGCCGCCTGGCCATCGAAGGCGTCGAGCACGTTGCGCGCGGCGTGGAGGCGCTCAAGCACCGCGGGCTCTGGATGGCTAAGGCTCGTGGCGCCCAACGCGGTGAGGCCTTCCTGGATTTCGACGGCGTCCTGGGAGCGCAATTCCATGTAGCGCACGAGGTTGACCGCGCCGGGGCGGTGGACGGGATCCACGCGCGCGATCTGCGCGGCGTGCGCGGCAGACGAAGCTTCGACGCGGGTAGTGAGGGAATCAAGAAGTGGGCGCAGGCTAGGCAAGGTATCTCCTTCGGTGTGAAAGTCCACCCACATTGTGCCGCGAGTTGTTAGACCGCGCCACGGAAGCCGAGCTGGCGCCAGGCCTCGTACACGGCCGTCGACGCCGCGTTAGATAAATTCATCGAGCGCCTAGCCGGCATCATGGGGATGCGCACGCGCTCCGTTACGCGCGGGTGGAAGGCGTGTTCCTCAGGCAGGCCGGTTGGCTCGGTGCCGAAGAGGAGGACGTCCCCCTCCTGGTAGTCGATGTCCGTGAACCACTGATCTGTGTGGGTGGTGAAGGCGAAGACCCGCGCGCCGGGGAGGGCCTCCATGCAGGCGTCGAAGTCTTTGTGGATTTTGAGATCCGCCAGGTCGTGGTAGTCCAGGCCCGCGCGCTTGAGGTGTTTGTCCTCGAAGTTGAAGCCGAGGGGCTCGATGAGGTGCAGGCTCGCGCCCGTGACGGCGGCGGTGCGGATGGCGTTGCCGGTGTTGGTGGGGATCACGGGGTTGTCGAAGACGATGTGCAAGCTGCTCATAGGCATCAGTCTAGGATGGTGGGCATGAGCGCTACCAAACTAGATGGCAACTTGTACCGCGACGAGATTTTTGAGGACCTGGCCCAGCGTGTGGCCGCCCTCAAGAAGAAGGGAATTACCCCGGGACTGGCCACGGTCCTGGTGGGCGATGATCCGGGTTCGCATTCCTACGTGAAGATGAAGCACCGCGATTGCGAGAAGCTCGGAATCAATTCGATTCGCAAGGACCTGCCTGGCGACGTTACCCAGGAAGAACTCGAGCGCGTCATCGAAGAGCTCAACAATGACGATGCTTGCACCGGCTACATCGTGCAGCTGCCGCTGCCGAAGCACCTGGATGAAAACCGCGTGCTCGAGCTCATCGACCCAGCCAAGGACGCCGATGGCCTGCACCCGATCAACCTGGGCAAGCTGGTGCTCAACGAGGACGCCCCGCTGCCGTGCACGCCGAATGGCTGCATCCACCTGCTGCGCCGCTTCGGCGTGGAGCTCGATGGTGCCAAGGTCGTGGTCATCGGCCGCGGCGTGACCGTGGGCCGCCCAATTGGCCTGATGCTGACCCGCCGCAGCGAAAACTCCACGGTGACGCTGTGTCACACCGGCACCAAGGACCTCGCCGCGGAGACCCGCGCAGCAGACGTCATCATCGCGGCCGCTGGCAAGGCACACATGCTCACCGCCGACATGGTCAAGGAAGGCGCTGCGGTTCTCGACGTCGGTGTGTCCCGCGTTGACGGCAAACTCGCCGGCGACGTGGCTGAGGACGTGTGGGAGAAGGCCGGCTACGTTTCCCCGAACCCGGGCGGCGTGGGCCCGCTGACGCGCGCGTTCCTGGTGAGCAACATCGTCGAGCGTGCCGAAAAGCTCGCCGCTCAGTAGCGCGTGAAGTCGAGCGCTCGAGTAGTGAGTATGTCTGAGCAACCAGCACAGCCGCGCGGGAAAACTGCGCCGCCGGTGTCTTTATCGAACCCGCACGATGCGCACCTGAAGCCCTCGGCGCTGCCGCCGGCTCTTCAGTGGTTGGCCATCGGCTTGTTCGTGGCGGCGGTTGTGGTGTCGGGCTTCTATGCCGTGTTCGAGCACTGGCGCCGCGCCACGCTGCTGCTGGGCGGGGCGCTGGTGTGGCTGGCGGTGGTCCGCCTGACCTGCGACTCCTCGCGGGTCGGCGTGCTCGCAGTGCGCTCCCGGCGCTTCGACGCCTGCTTTACAGGCATCTTGGGCGCGGCGATGGTGTTCATGGCTTTTTCCATCGACGCGCTTGGATCTTAATCAGACAGGATTAGATGTAATACTCATCGCCCACGTACGCAGGGCCCACGTCCAAGCCATTTGGCGCGGAGAGCAGCAGGAAGTTGCGCAGGATACGGTTCATCTGCCGGGTCTCTGTCAGAAAAGCATCGTGTCCCACGGGGGAGACAATCTTGGCCATCGCCAGCAGCTGGTTGACGTTGCGGGAGATGTGCTCCTGCTGGTGATAGGGGTAGAGGATATCCGTGTCCACGCCCACCACCATCGTCGGCACCTGGGAGGCCGCCAACGCCTTGATGAGCCCGCCGCGCCCGCGGCCGACGTCATGCCGGTTCAGCGCCTCCGTGAGAACCACGTAGGAACCCGCATCGAAGCGCTCGGTGAGCTTAGCCCCCTGGTAATCCAGATAGGAGTTCACCGCGAAACGCTGGTTGAGCTGGCGGTGCGGCCCCAAGGGATTCTCGCCTTGCTGTGCGGTAGCGCCGAAGCGCTCGTCGATTTCCTGCTCGCCGCGATACGTCAAATGCGCGATACGGCGCGCCGCCGCCAGGCCATCCCGCGGAGTCTTGTCCGTGAGGTAGTAGTTGCCGCCATGCCAAAACGGGTCGCGCTCGATGGCGGAAATCTGCGCGGATTGGATGCCAATCTGCCAGCCCGAAGCTCGGGCCGACACCGCAATCACACATACCGCCGACACGCTTTCCGGGTGCAGCAAGCTCCACTCCAGAGTCCGCGCCCCGCCCATCGAGCCGCCGAGTACCGCGTGCACACGCGAAATACCCAGCTTCTTCAAGCAGTCGTGCTCGGCCTCCACCAAGTCCCGAATCGACAGCGCAGGGAAGCGCCCGCCCCACGGCTTTCCATCCGGGTGCAGCGACTTCGGCCCCGTCGATCCGTTGCAGCCACCCAGCGCATTGGTCGCGATAACGCACCAGCGCGTGGTGTCCAGGGCCTTGCCTGGGCCCACCAGGTCGGACCACCAGTCCGCCACGTTGGAATCCCCGGTCAGCGCGTGCTCGACCACCAAGACATTGTTGACGCCGTCCGGGTCGCCGGCGAAAGCGCCCCAGCGTTGGTAGGCCACGTGGGCGTCGGCAAGCACGGCGCCTGCTTCGGTGGTGAAGTCACCGATGGGGACGACGGCGAGCTCGCCTTCGGGCGCGAGCTCCGGGATGGCGCTAACCAATGGCCGCGAACCCACGCTCGAGGTCGGCGATGATGTCGTTGACGTCCTCAATACCGACGGACAAGCGCACCGTGGCCTGCGTAATGCCCGCGGCCTTGAGCGCTGCCTCATCGGACTGGGAGTGCGTGGTGGTCGCCGGGTGCACCACCAATGAGCGGGTATCGCCGATGTTGGCCAGGTTCGAGTGCAGCTTCAGCGCATCGATAAACGCCCACGCCTCCTCGCGGCCGCCGTCGATGTCGAAGGAGAGCACGGAGCCGGTGTAGTCATAGCCCAGCTTCTCCTTGGTGGCCTTGTACGGCGAGGACTCCAGGCCGGCGTAGTTGACCTTCGTGACCTTGGCGTGGGACTCCAGGTACTCGGCCACGGCCTGGGCGTTGGCATTGTGCTTCTCGACGCGCAACTGCAACGTCTCAATGCCATTCAGCGTCAGCCAGGCGTTGAAGGGGGAGATGGCGGCACCGGTATCGCGCAGCAGGCCTGCGCGCGCCTTGACGGCGAAGGCCGGTGCGCCCAAGTCGGCGTACTTGAGGCCGTGGTAGGCCTCGTCCGGGGTGACGAAGTAGGGGAAGACGGGCTCGCCGTCGCGCTCGACGGTCCAGTCGAAGGAGCCGCCGTCGATGATGGCACCACCGATGGCGGAGCCGTTGCCGCTGTAGAACTTGGTGGTGGAAACCACGACGATGTCTGCGCCCAGCTCCAGCGGGCGGGCCAGCGCGCCGGTGGCGATGGTGTTGTCTACGATGAGCGGGACCTGGTTCTTGTGGGCTACCTCGGCGATGGCGGGGATGTCGAGGACATCGGCGACTGGGTTGCCGAAGGTCTCGCCGTAAAAAGCCTTGGTGTTGGGCTGGACGACGTCCTGCCAGGATGCCGGGTCGTCGGGGTTCTCCACGAGGGTGACATCGATGCCCAGGCGCTTCAAGGTCACGGTAAAGAGGGTGGAGGTGCCACCGTAGAGGCGCGGGGAGGTGACGATGTGGTCGCCGGCGGAGGCCAGGTTCAGGATGGCAGCGGTCTCGGCGGCCTGGCCGGAAGCAAATGCCACGGCGGCCACGCCACCTTCGAGGGAAGCGAGGCGCTCCTCCAGCGCGTCCTGCGTGGGGTTGGTCAGGCGGGTATAAATCGGGCCGGCATCCGAAAGGTTGAAGCGGTTGGCGGCGTGCTCGGCGTCGTTGAAGACGTAGGAGGTGGTTTGGTAAATCGGCACGTTGCGTGCGTTGGTGGAGCCGTCCAGGTTCTGGCCGGCGTGGAGGGCGCGGGTGGCAAAGGACCACTCGTTGACTTTGGAATTATCGTATTTGGTGCTCATGTCAGGAAAGGCTAGACCAAGCGGTTCAGTGCCGTTAGTGGTTTTCCGGAAACCGCAGGCAAGCCCGAGAATAAAAATAGACCGAGCGGTTGGTTCGGCTTAAATTTCGATGCTTTCACCAACCCGCAGGCGCCGATAGCCGCTCACCCCGGCGCGTTGGAGCATGCCGTCGGTGATCTGCTTGCCGGCGTCGGAAAGCACGGCGTCATGGATGGGAACTGTTAGCCGCGCGCCGATGCGCATGGCGTAGTCCGCAGCATCCGCCCCGCGTACCCACGGGCCGGAGATGGGAAGCAGGAGCACGTCTACCGTGAGTCCTTCCGAGACAACCCACTGGTCGCCGGGGTGCAGCACGCCGCCGAAGAAATAACCCAGGTTCTCCGGGCGCGGGATATTGGGGTGGATCTCCTCGTGGAGGCCGCCCACCGCGTGAATCTCAAGGCCCAGAACTGTAAACGTCTCTCCAGCATGCACGATGGTGCCGGAGCCGAGGGCGTCGATAGCCTCCCGCGTTCCCCACACCGGCAGGCCGCTCCCGCGCACGGCATCGACGTCGAGGTGGTCACCGTGTGCGTGCGTGAGCAGCACCGCTTTGGCGTCCTCGAGGCAGCTCAGGTCAGAGAGGGGACCGGGGTCGATGACGATGCGCCCCTGGGGAGCCTCAACGGCCACGGCGGATTGTCCATACAGCGAAATCTTCATAAACCCCACGCTAGCCAAAAGTAAAGGAATACAGCGAGAGCCCTTCGCTTACTTCCAGCTCGATTGTTTCGGTGTGATTGTCAGGTTCCCGGACGAGATCCACCGTGCCGTCCTCGGTGATGTCAAAGGTGCGGACCGAACCATCGGCGTGATGCACGCGAACCGTTCCTTGCCCTGATGCCACGAGCTGTACCCAGGCGGCGCGGTAGTTCAGTCGCAGGCGCGCGTGAGGTCCGGCGGTGATGGGCTGGTCGGCCAGCGTCCACGTCCCGCCCAGCGAATATTGACCTAACGGCGGCTCGTTCATGGTGAACTGGTGCGTGCCGACGCGGTAGTCGGCGTTGGCGAAGTACTGCGCGCGTGCGGTGCCGAGGTACGTCTCCGGCGAGCGCGGCGCGCTGTTCGCATCGGCGGTCTCGATTGGTTCGGGTAGCTCTATGCTGGGGTCGCGCTCGAGGAGAAGCTCACGAATGAGGCGCTCGGTCTCGGCGTAGTCGCCCTCGCCATGGTGGGATTGGCGCAGCATGCCGTGCTTGTCGACGACATAGTGCGCCGGCCAGTACCGATTCCCAAAGTTCTTCCACGTGGCGAAGTCATTGTCTTGCGCCACCGGGTATTCGATTCCTTGCTCGCGGGCCGCGCGGCGCACGTTGGCTGCCTCGTGCTCGAAGGCGTACTCCGGCGCGTGGATGCCGATGATGTCGAGGCCGTAGTCCTTGTAGTGCGCATAGAGCTTGGTCAGGTGCGTGTTGTTGCGCTGGCAGTTGATGCAGGCATAGGCCCAGAAATCGATGAGGGTGACCTTGCCGGAGGTGCGCGGATCGACGGGCGCATCCGTGTTGAACCAGCCGGTCAACCCCGCGAACGCGGGCACTGGGGTTCCTTCGGCTGTGCGGGCGGCCTGTTCAACGGGCGTGGCGTCGGCGTTGATGCTGGGGAGATTTTGCTGCAGCCAGGCGGGCGCGCCAAGCGAAATCGCACCGGCCATAGCGATCACCACAATGCCCGCGGTGATGCGCACCCCGCGCTGGTGGGAGCGGAAAGCATCGACGCGTTTGCCCACCTCGTTGCCGCCCAAAGCGAAGGCCAGCAGCGGGATGGCTACGCCGAGGGTGAAGGAGAAGCAGAGGGCGAGGATGTGGGCGTCGACAGTCCCAGTGGCGCCCGCCACGGAGATGGCTGCGAGTACGGGGCCGGCGCAGGGGACGAAGACAACCCCCATGGCCAAGCCGACGACGAACCCGCCTTTGCCGCGGGCCTTGGATTGCAAGCTGCCGGCTTTCGGAAGCCTCTGGAAAGGCCACTCAAGGGCTTCCTGCACGCGGGGAAACACCATTCCCAGGCCAACAAGAATCAACAGCGCGATTCCCACCTTCCACAGGACGTCGGCGGGCAGGCCCAGGGAATTGAGCAGCGTTGTGGCAAACAGCGTGACGAGGCTGAAACTTGTGACGAGTCCGCCCACGACCTGCCATGGCCGCCACCGTGAGCCGCCGCTAACGGCGAGGACCAGCGGCAAGACCGGCAAGATGCAGGGCGAGATGCCCGTGATAAGGCCACCGGTAAACCCGATGAACAGCGTTGATAGCATGCTGTACTCCTTCGCTTGGTGTGCGGTGTGGGTATGCAACTAGTTCGGAGCACGAGTGAAAACGGATTGGTTTTAAATCCATCCAATCCGCATCGCGGGGCGGCTCCGAATAGTCAGATACAGGGCCCGGAAAAGCCGAGCCCCGATTGCTTGAAGAAGGAGCACCGAAATGAAGAAGCTTGTTACTGTCGCCGCTGCACTTGCTGTTGCCGCCAGTGGGTTGGTCGCCTGCAACGACAAGAAGGAAGACATGGACATGATGCCCAGCTCTGAGATGATGGCGCCGAGTGAAGAAATGACTAAGTAAAAGCGCCATGTCCGCCCCGCTGCTGGAGGTAAGCTCAACACCCGTGCCTGCGATGTCCCCCGATGAACACGAGCGGCTGAACCGCCTTTTGGTTCAGACCGCTTCCGCAGACAAGCATGCCTTCAGCGCGCTGTACGACGCCCTCGCACCCACCGTGTACAGCGTGTGCCTGAGCGTTCTGCGCAATCCCGCCTTAGCCGAAGAGGTTGCCCAAGACGTCTTCGTTGAGGTCTGGACCTCCGCCGCGAAGTTCGACCCGCGACGGGGGAATGCTCGCTCGTGGGTGGGTAGGTTGGCGCATGGGAGGGCCGTCGATAAGCTGCGCAGCCATGTGGCCGCAGTGCAGCGTGATGACCGCGACTCGAAGCTTGATCACGCCACCTTCGCTGAGCCGATCGAAGACGAAGCCCTGAACAATGTGGAGGCACACCTCCTGCGCCAGGCCGTCGACGAGATTGGGGAGCCGCATTCCACGGCGGTGGCCCTCGCGTTTTTCGATGGTTTGACGCATGCCGAACTGGCAGAATCAACGGGAGTACCGCTGGGTACGGCGAAGACGCGTGTGCGCGATGGCATAAAGAAGCTAAAAGCGGTTCTCGGAAAGGAGGGAAGATGAGCAACACGCATGAGTTTTCTGATGAGACTTTCGATGACTTCCTCGATTCCCTCCCCGAGGTCGAGCCGCCGGTGCGAATGAAAGATGCCGTCTTTGCGGAAATTGACGGTGGCGAAGCTGCCGAGGTCATCGAGCTTCCGCGCCGCCGTTGGCGGGCCTTCGTGGCGGTGCCGGCTGCGGCGGCGGTCCTCGTGGTAGGCATGGTTGCCGTGCCGCCCTTGTTGCAGTCCGATGACTCGCAGAATCAGACGAGCGATAGCGCGCGGGTAGAGGCTGAATCGCCTGGCGAGAAGTCGATGCACGCCATCATGGGGGCAGAGGATCTCATGCAGGGCAACGCCGATGCATCGGGCGCACAGCTGGATATCGTGTCTTCGGAGTCGATGGAAAAATCCGGCGCGATGGTGGATGGCCAGCCGCAGCTCGCCGATGGCATGGGCGCCCAGGTATGGGCAGTCAGCGCCGATGGCGGCATGGCTTCGGCAGGGGTCATCGGCCAGGACCCACACGATGGGGTATGGATGCCCTTCGACGGCGCGGCAGTCAAAGTCATGGTCACCGAGGAACCCGCAGGCGGCAGCGAGCAACCCACAGGCCGCACCCTCGCCACCGTTACTTTGGCCAGCGCTAGCTAGCCCGGTATGCGATAGGGCAGCTACGTGTGTTATGTCCATGGGCTTTTTGGACACGGAGTCCAGTAACTTTTTGGGCTAGGAGTCCAATGACTTTTTGGACGTGGAGTCTCCCTGCTTTTTGGGCAGGGAGTCTTTGGTGTTTTTGGACAG
>NZ_JAMKFF010000008.1:0-156149 GCF_023574125.1 Corynebacterium intestinale | reverse complement strand
GCGCCGCACCCGAGTGGTGCGGCTACCGGAAGTATCACCCCGAGCGCCGCGAGCTGCTACCAGATACTCACTGAAGCGCTACCAGATAGTCACGACACTGCTACCAAATAGCCGGTCGCAACAATTACCGCAGAACTTGCCGAGCGCTACCAGATCACCTTGAATCACAAGACTGTGGCTAAGCGGATGCGTGTGATGGGCATTGAAGGGATTTCACCGCGTGCCTTTGTCCCAGTGACAACAATCCAAGCCAAGCGTAAATCCACGCTTCCTGACCTAGTCAAGCGCATGTTTGATACCGGTGAGCTCAACCGAATGTGGATGTCGGATATTACCTACCTGCGCACCGGTGAAGGCTGGTTGTACTTGTGCGCGGTCCGCGATGGCCATTCCCGCAGGGTATTAGGCTGGGCTATGGATAGCGTTCAAGATACCTACCTGGTCGAACGGGCCCTGCGGATGGCACATACACTGCGTGGAGACGTTCCTGAAGGCCTGGTGTTTCACGCTGACCGTGGAACACAATTTACCAGTGAGAAGCTCTGGGAGGTCTGCCGCAGCCTGGGCATTGCTCAGTCCGTGGGGCGTACTGGTGTGTGCTTCGATAACGCGATGGCCGAGTCGTTCTGGTCGACGCTTAAAACTTAAGTTCTACGACCGCAAGCGCTGGGCGACCCGTGATGCCGCACGCAAGGCCGTTGCCTACTGGATTGAAGTCGTCTACAACCGTCGGCGCCGGCACTCCGCACTGGGGATGGTTAGCCCCGTCGACTTCGAGAACCACACAGGTTCAACCATCAGCAGAAAAGAAATAGCTGCCTAACCACTAGGTAGCTCCACTACGTGTCCACGATTTGCGGGCAACCCCATGATGAGATTCCGCTATTTATAATTATTGTTGAATGCATATAATTTTGATGGAGGAATGTCTATGACCTAGTACGGCAACCTTTCAATCCCCTCGGTCAGATCCCAGTATCTGACATGTTGATTGCCTGCTGTGTGCCACAACAGTGTGATTCCCCCTTTTTAAAAGGCCCTTCCATACTCTTTCGCAATTAGGCTACCTTTGTTGCA
Source organism: Corynebacterium intestinale (assembly GCF_023574125.1). Lineage (NCBI taxonomy): Bacteria > Bacillati > Actinomycetota > Actinomycetes > Mycobacteriales > Corynebacteriaceae > Corynebacterium > Corynebacterium intestinale. The sequence continues at coordinate 155,072 of NZ_JAMKFF010000008.1, read as the reverse complement.
ATTGTGGTGACTCGCAAGCACTTACCTTCTTCCGCAGTACGTTCCACCCCCACGAGCGAATTTCTACCCCCGCCCCTGAAAATCCGGCTTAAGGGCTTAAGGGACACGCTGCAAATCCACACGAACCCTTAACCCCTTACCCCTGGCCGCCCCGAGGACAGCAAAGCAAAGCCCCCCACCAGCCGAAAGGGCTGGTGGGGGTTTGGAAGTTGGTAGCGGGGGCAGGATTCGAACCTACGACCTCTGGGTTATGAGCCCAGCGAGCTACCGAGCTGCTCCACCCCGCGTCGAGATGTACTTCCGAACATCAAGCGCTTCAGCACACTGTGGTTAATCACTAGGATTGTTACCCCGTGTGCCGGCGACTCATGTAACTATACAGACGCCATGGCGCCTACCCAAATCCCCTGGGCAGGCGCCATTTCTCTGGACTACGTGGAGCTACTACTGAGACTGCAGCGAGCGGTACTCCTCCACTGCCTTATCCAACTCGTCCAAGGCCTTGCCGTACTCCTCAAAGGAACCGTTCTTTGCCTTGTCGACGCCATCGAGAGCCTTGTTGATGGCGTCGATAGCTTCGCCTTCACTCGATGCCTTCGGAGCGGAGGCCGGTGCGGAAGCGTCGGAGTCCTTAGCGTCCTCTGTATCCTTCTTCTCGCCATCGGTGGATTGCTCATCCTTCTCCGTCTGCTTGCCGGAGTCACCCTCAATTTCGGTGATGTCCTGGGCGGCCTTCGGGTCAATGCCGACCTGCTCTAGGGCCTCACCGATGGTCGGGGCATAGCCCACACGGCCCTTGTAGGAGACCAGCACGCGCAGCAGCTTCGGGAACGCGGACTCTTGACCCTTGCGCTGCGAGTAAATCGGCTCGAGGTAGAGGATCTCCCCATCCCCCACCGGCAGCGCCAAGAGGTTACCGTTCTTCAGGTCATTCGACCCCTGCCACAGCGTGCGGTCACGCGCCACCTGGTCGGAAGACATCATCGCGTCCTGTGCCTGCTTCGGGCCCTGGGTCTGGGTATTCGTCGGCAGCACGCGCACGGTGATGTTGCCGTAATTGTCCGGGTCCGAGGACACCGCCATGTGTGCGGAGAGGAACTGACGGTTCAGGCCACGGTAGGAGGTGATGAGCTGGAAGCTCGGCTTCTTGGTCTCCGGGTCGGCTGCCAACACGTAGTACGGCGGCTGGTTCAGTCCCTGAGATTCACCGGCGGTGGGGTCCTCCGGCACGGACCAGAAGGCATCGTTGTTGAAGAAGACGCCCGGGTCATCCACGTGGTACTTGGCCAGCAGATTGCGCTGCACCTTGAACATGTCCTCCGGGTAGCGCAGGTGCTGGCGCAGTTCGTCGGAGATCTCCGACTCTGGCTTGACGACGCCCGGGAACACACCCTCCCACGCCTTGAGCACGGGGTCTTCGGTGTCGAACTCATAGAGTTCGACGGTGCCATCGTAGGCGTCGACAGTCGCCTTGACCGAGTTACGAATGTAGCCCACCTGGTCGTTGACCAAGCGCTGCGTCGTGCCCGTCGGGTTCTGCGTGTCCTGAGTGGTCTCCGTCAGGGAGGTGCGCTGCGAGTACGGCAAGGAATCCAGCGTGGTGTATCCGTCCACGATCCACTTGACGCGGCCGTCGATAACCGCCGGGTAGGTGGAGGAATCCGTGGTCAGCCACGGGGCGACCTTCTCCACGCGCTCGCGCGGGTCGCGGTCATAGAGCAGCTTGGACTCCGGCCCCACACGGTCCGACAGCAGGAAGTTGAGTTCCTGGTACTTCAGCGCAAAGGCAGTGCGGTCAACAATGTTGCCGATGTCGACGCCACCCTTGCCGTCATAGGTGTAGGTGGAGGTATCGGTGTCATATTCGACGTCCTCATCACCGGTCTTGCCCACGATGGCGTAGTCCATCCCGTCCTGGGCGCTGGCGATAACCGGGCCGAAGTAGGTTCGCGGCTGGTCCACCTTGATACCGAGGGATTCTTCAGCGTTCTTGGTCTCACCCTCGCCTTCGGCGTCCTTGCCCGCCTGGGTCTGCAGGTCCGCCACCGTGAAGATGGGGAAACCACCACGGGCGGAACCGGCATCACGAGCCACCTCATCGACGGTGTTGGCCTGCGCGGCAATAAAGCCATTGCCGTGGGTGTACACGGTATGGCGGTTGATCCAGTTCTGCTGGTTCTCCTGCAGCTCATTCGGATCCAGCTCGCGGGCAGCGACCACGAAGTCACGCAGCTCGCCGTCGATCTCGTAGCGATCCATCGCCAGCGTCTCCGGGAAGCCGTAGAAGTTCTTCAGCTGCTGCATCTGGGTAAACGTCGGCGCCAAAATGTCCGGGTCCAGCAGGCGCAGGTTGGAAATGGTGGAATCATCGGAGGCGACCTTGTCATCGGAGACGTCGTCAGCACCCCAGTTCTCCTCGTAGGTCACCTTGTCATCGGTGAGGCCATAAGCAAAACGGGTGGACTCAATGTTGCGAGAGATGGACTCCGCCTCTTTAGCCTGGCGGTTCGGGTTAACGGAGAAGCGCTCCATAATGAGAGGCCAGCCCTGACCAATAACCAAGGAGGACAGCACCATGAGCACCACAGCGAGGCCCGGGATGCGCAGGTCCTTGATCACGACCGCCGAGAAAATTGCCACGGCCACGAACACGCCGATGATCATGAGAATGATCTTCGCCGGCAGGTAGGCGTTGATATCCGTGTAGGAACCACCCGTAAACAGCGAGTGCTCGGTGTAGAGCAGCTGGTAGCGGCCCAACCAGTAACCAGCCACCTGCAGCAGCATCCACAGGCCGGCGGTCACGGCAAGTTGAGTACGCGCCGACTTCGATAGCGAACCACGCACACCCGCAGCGCGGTTGCCCAGGCGGATACCGCCGAGAATGTAATGCCCCACGAGTGCGATGAGGAAGCACACGGCGACCAGCATGGAGCCAGCGCTGACCAACATCGTCCACACCGGCAGGCTGAAGGCGTAGAAGCCGAGGTCGTGGTTGAACTGCGGATCCGTCACCCCAAAATCGTGGGAGTTGAGGAAGAGCATGATGGTCCGCCAGTTTGCTTGCCCCAGCAGGCCCGAGACGACGCCAACGAGGACCGGGATGACCTTGAGGAAGACCCTCATCGTGCTCTCAATGGATTTGCGATATTGATAAACCGGGGAATTGAAGTCCGCCATGTCCATCGAGTCCCCGCGCCCCCGCCACACAATCAGGCCCGCAACGTACGTAATAGCCGCTGCTACGAGGCCGAAGAGGATGAAGAGGACGATGCGCGTGATCAAGGTCTTGGTGAAGACCCCGCGGTACTCAATCGCGCCGAACCACTTCCAATCTGTATAGAAGCCCACCAACATGGGGCCAATGAACAAGAGGACCGCGATGATGGCGACAACCCACGAGAGAAATTTGGGCGGACGTTTCATCGGGGCGGTGGGTCGGTTGAGTCCGGAAGCCAACTCCAGCTCCAATCAAGTGTCGTGCGAATATAGAGGTATCAAGCTTCTAGTCTAGAGAAGCACTATGACCGTCAACGAACAAGGACGCTTATGAGTTCCCAACCTTCCTCCCAGCCCGCTGTACACCGCGCGCTCAACAAGGCCATGCGCGAAGCCGTGGACTTCATCCACGCCGAGGGTTGGGATGCACCTCCTACCCTTTTTGCTCTCGTCCCCACTGAGCTGGTGGCCGCCCAGCTTGGGGACGTGGACGACTCCTCTCCCCTCACCCTCGTGGTGCAAGAGTTGCCGGAAGGCATCGAACCGGGATCGGAGCACCTCGCGGACTACGTCTCGCGCCTGGCCTGGCCACAGGAGATCGCCGGCGTCATCCTGGCCCAGGAGATCATGTTTAAGGACACCTCGGACGCCGCGCTTGGCGACGCCCGCCCCGCCCGCCTCTTCTCAGGAGTCCTGCGAGCTACCGCCATGGACGGAAGCTCCACAGTCGATGCCGAGGAGCTCGACGAGAACGGCGCCGAGCTCACCCTGCTGCAATTGCGTCCGACCGAGGAGGAACTCGCTGAGGCCGGCCCCTTCGCGGAAGATGATATTCAGCTGCGCGGTGGTCCGAATGTGGCACCGGGGGTCATCGCTGCCCTACGCTACGGGTTGGAGCAGGATCCGGAAGAGATACTCTAATCGACTAAACTCAGAATGCAGTGGCCATTAGTGCTCAGCTCTCCGGGCTGGGCACGCAATTGATAGAGGAGTCTCTCGTGCGCTTGACATCCCGCTTCACCGCCGCAGCTTCGGCCGTGCTTGCCACCGGCTGCCTGCTCACCGCATGTGGGAAGGACGATGCGCCCTCCCCTGAGCCGGCACCTGCGAGCGAAGCAACCACCGCCGCGGAGAAGACCAGCGTGCCGGCCCCGGCCACCTCCGCCGAGGAATCCGAGACGACCACTCCCGCTGCGTCCGAGTCTGCAGACAGCTCGGAAGCAGAAGATGAATCCTCGACAGCAGGAAGCTCCGCTGCTCGGAAGGACAAAGACAAGGACGCCAGCGAGTCCGCTGAGCCCAGCGGCAAGTTCACCGACTCTGTGGAGCAGGCTTATGAGATCTTTGGCGGCCTCGTCCCAGAGGAGATCTTCGCTCAATTCGACCGCTGCGATCCCAACGGCGTGACGGATTCCTTCAACTGCTCCGGTTCCGAGGTGGGACAGTTCCAGTTCTTCAAGTCCAAGACCAAGGCTTCCCAGACCACTCAAGTTCTCACCGAGCTGCGCAGCTCCCGTGTCATCGAGGACAGCGGCAACCGCGTGGTGGGCTGGTCCATGCTGGGTAATACGGCCATCCTCACCGTCGTGGACAACGACGAAGGCCTCATCATGCAGCAGATGATCTCCACGGACCAGGACGATCCGGAAAAGCGCCTCAAGGAGCTCGGCCTGGTCTAAGGGCTGCAAATTCCTTTAGGTCTAGCCTTCGCAGGTCTCGACGGGCTTGCCCTCCGCAAAGTCGTGCATGGCCGTGATGGCGTCATCCAGCGTGTGGACCTTGGCCACCACCATGTCGCCGGTGCCACGGCTGACCGCCTCCGCGCAATTATCTGCAGGTGCGAGGAAGAGCTCGGCGCCCGCTTCCTGCGCGGCGTGCACCTTGTGGACGATGCCACCGATGGGGCCAACCTCGCCGTCCTCACCGATGGTGCCCGTGCCGGCAACAAACCGGCCGCCGGTGAGATCCTCATCAGACAATTTGTCAATCACCGCCAACGTAAACATCATTCCGGCCGACGGCCCACCGATGTCCTGTAGGTTGTAATCCACGGTGATGTCTTCGGTGGGCACTGAGGTCATGAGGATACCTAGCAAAGCTACGTCGTCGTGCTCTGGGTGTGCACCGAGGGTCACCGAGACTGTCTTTTCCTCGCCCTTGCGAATAATCCCCAGCTTCACCTCATCGCCGGGCTTAAGAGCGCGGATCTTCTCCTGTACCTGGCCAGGCTCCGTGACCTTGTCGCCGTTGACGGCGGTGATGATGTCGGCGTCGTCAAGCGCGCCCGCAGCGGGGCTGTCCTCAAGCACCTGTGCTACCTCGATACGCACGGGCTTGTGCAGGTAGTCCATGGCGGCGACGGTAGCCGCCGACTCAGACTGGGTAAAAGCCTGTTGATTGGCTTCCTGAACTTCCTCATCCGTCTTGCCTTGCGGGATGACGCTGCCGATGGGGACGATGGTGTCATCGGTGAAAAGCCACCGCCCCAAAGCTTGAGCCAACGTCATGTTGGTGCGAACAGAGACCGTCGTCATGTTGAGATGCCCCTGCGGCTGGAACGTTTCCGGGGCCTCGACGTTGACCACCGGCTCCCCTTCCACTTCACCCAATGTGTCCACGGTAGGGCCTGGTCCTTCGGCGGCGTACGGCACCGACAGGGTGATGTCGGTGCCGGGGATGTGGTCGACGCTGAGCAGGGCTCCCGTCAACACCACCGGAATGGCTCCCCACGTCAGGGTGGACAGGCGGCGGGATCGGGGGTTCTGCGAAGATTTCACGGAGGATCAGCCTACAGCCTCGTGATGCTTGTTCGCTCTCAGCGTTGCCGTGGTCCTAGAATCCGCGCTAGGAAACCTAGTAGATTAGGCCCCATGAGCAACGGATTCGGTTTTTCCTTCCCCAATAACGACGATGACGATGATAACGATCGTCGCGACCAGAACCCGTTCGGCGCCTTCGGCTTCAGCGCGGGCAACGGTGGCCTAGGAGACTTGTTGAATCAGTTTGGCCAGATGCTCTCCGGTATGGGTTCTTCCATGAATTCCCCGGAGGGTGCCGGCCCGGTCAACTATGACCTGGCCAAGCGCATCGCGCACCAGCAGATCTCCGGCGATAAAGAGATCAATGATAAAGACCGCACTGCAGTGCAGGAAGCCGTGCGGTTGGCGGAACTGTGGCTGGATGATGCCACGATTCTGCCCACCGCATCCGGCACCGTGACCGCGTGGAATTCTGCGCAATGGTTGGATGAGACTCTGCCGATGTGGCAGCGCATGGTCACCCCGGTGGCGGAGCACATGAACTCCGCGCAGCTGGAATCCCTGCCGGAAGAAGCTCGCGAGATGATGGGGCCGATGACCTCGATGATGAACTCGATGTCCGGCATGAATTTCGGCATGAAGCTGGGCCATGCCCTGGGTGACTTGGCCGCGCAGGCGCTCACCGGTTCTGACTTCGGCTTGCCGGTTTCCCCCGCGGGCACCACCGCACTCTTGCCACACAATATTCAGGCCATCGCACGCGATCTCAATGTTCCGGGCCAAGAAGTGTTGGTCTATATCGGCGCCCGCGAGGCTGCCCGCCAGCGCCTGTTCAAGCATGTGCCGTGGTTGGTTGAGCGCCTCGTCTCCTCCGTGGAGGAATACGCCATGGGCTTGGTCATCGACACTTCTCACATCGAGGAAGCCACACGCGAGCTCAACCTGGAGTCCGGTGACCCGCAGGCCATCCAGGATGCGATGAACAAGCTGCAGGGCATGGACCTGTCCCCGCGGATCACCTCCCGCAATGCGGGCGCGGCTTCCCGCTTGGAGACTCTCCTGGCGCTCGTCGAGGGCTGGGTCGAGCACGTAGTGACCGAGGCCCTGGGTGAGCGCATCCCGTCCACGAAGGCGATGAATGAGGCGTGGGCTCACCGCCGCTCCACCGGTGGTTCCGCAGAAAAGGCCTTCTCCCAGGTCGTTGGCATTGAGCTAAACGCGCCGAAGGTAGAGGCGGCAGCTGAGCTGTGGCGCCGCGCCACCGTCGCAGTGGGCGCCGATAAGCGTGACTCCGCCTGGGACCACCCGGACCTGCTGCCTACCGCAGAGCACCTGGAGAACCCGGCTTCCTTCATCGACGGATTGCTCGATGACACCCCCGACGAGGGCTTTGAAGAAGAGTTTTCCAAGCTGGAGGAGATGCTCCGCCAGCAGGACGCCAGCGCCAGCGATACCGCTGACGAGGACAAGAACACGGACGCCGGCGAGGATAAAGAAAACAAAAAGGACAAGCCGGAAGACGAGAACTAGCGGAAGCGCTGGTAGGCCTCGAGGTATCCCTTCGCGCGCTCGGCTTTGGGGGCTCGATCGGCCCACTCCCAAAATTCCGGGCCATGGCCCGGGATGAAGGTGTGCGTTAGCTCGTGGATAATGACAGCGTCGAGGACGTAGTCGGGAACATCCTGCAGCCGGTCAGAAATCCGAATATCTCCCGTTGAGGTAGTGCAACTACCCCAGCGGGATTTTTGGTTACTCACCCACCGGATGGATCCCACCGTGGCGCGGCCCTCTAGGAAACGAGCATTTAGAGTGCGGGCGCGGGCGGTCAGGGAGTCGTCGGAAAGCTGCGAAGAACTGTGCTTCTTGCGGACCTTCGCCACGATGCCATCCACTGCTTCGCGCTCCTCCGCCGCCGACATCCAGGCGGGGATGCGCACCTCCACGACGCCATCAACGACGCGGGCTTGGACAGTGCGGCGGCGCCGGGCGGAGCGGATGACGCGTACCTCGGGATTGCTCGACATGACAGGGCATTCTACCTGTGGTGCAATGGTGGCTAAACACAACTGGGGTGGGTTAAAGAACGGGGAGGAAAACATGAATGCTAAGACGTACATGTTGGCGCCAGAAACCGTGGTCATTGAACGCGAGCCTGGAATCCTCCAGTGTGGGATGGATGCCACGCGCGTTGGGGTCTTCGAAGCCCACCCGCAGCTGGCGGGGCTGCTCAACCGGCTGCGCACTCCGCTGACCCGGCAGACCATTGAAAAGTCCATCGAGAACACAGGCGTTAGCGCCTCCGCTGCTCGCAGTCTGGTCGATGATCTGATTAGCTACCGCGTTCTGTGGCCGGCTCCCCGTCCCCAGCGCGTGGCGGTTTTGGGAACCTCGGCCCTGGCCAATGAGCTGCGCGACGTCCTGCTTAGCGATTCCTTCCAACCCCGTTCCCCTCTCCACAGCGAAACCCCCGCCGAGTACATCGCGAACGTGGCCGGGCACCTGCCTATCGTGGCCGTCGATATGTTGGATGGCGCCACGGAATGGGCACAGGCACTGAGTAATTCCCCAGCGACCTGGCTGCCAGTGTCCATGCTCGATGCCCGCGGCATCATCGGACCGGTCCGCGTAGCTGGAGCCGGTCCCTGTCCGATGTGCGCGCACCTGCACCGCATCGAAGCTGACGAGCAGTGGCACGAGGTGGCTCACCGCGCCGCGGCGGTGGAGCCACCGGGTGATCCCATCGTGCGCACGGCGATAGTGATGCATGCGGTGGTGACCATTCGCCGGCTCTTGGGAAGACCCGCCCCACCTGGGGCACCCGGCGGTAAACCGCTAGCTGGTGAGCTCACGGAGATAGACCTCTACGGCATGGAGCAACGCCGCCTGCTCATTGAACACCCGCGCTGCGCGTATTGCGCCGGTGTTTAAGCGCGGGCAGACGCGATGATCTGCAGCACTTCCGCGCCATAGCGCTCCAGTTTGGAAGGGCCCACCCCGGAGATATCGAGCAGCTCCGCTTCGTTTGTGGGAAGCGCCTCCGAGATCGCTTGCAGGGTGGCGTCGGAGAACACGACATAAGCAGGTACCTGAGAGTCCTTCGCCACGGACGCGCGCCACGCGCGCAGTGCGTTGAAGACATCCTCATCGCCCTCGTATTCACACCACTCGTGGCGGCCTAAGACCTTTTCCGCTGGGCTGCTGAGCTGGCCCGAGCACACCCGGCAGCGGCGCGGGCGATAGCGGCGGTTGGAGGATTGGCTTTCTTCGATTCCTGGCACCACGCCATCCAAGAAACGAGTGCGCTCACGCGAAGCCCGCGAGCCGGTGGTCTTTGCCAGAGCCCACGACAAAGCTAGGTGCTCGCGCGCACGAGTAATGCCGACATAAAACAGCCGGCGCTCCTCCTCCACGTGCTCATCGCCGGCCTTGATGGCGTGGTTGATGGGTAGCAGTTTTTCGGTGAGACCAACGAGGAAGACCGCATCCCACTCCAAGCCCTTGGCTGCGTGGATGGTGGCCAAGGTGACGCCCTCCATCGTGGGGTTGTGCTTGTTTTCGGAACGGCGGTGTAGCTCACCGAGCACGCCGGGAAGATCGATGCCCTCGTGGTCCTCCACGATTTGTGCGATGAGATCCACCAGTGCGGTGAGCGACTGCCAGCGCTCACGGGCCTGCGCGCCCTGCGGCTCCGTGGCGGACAGTCCCAGCTCCACGAAGGCCGCGCGCGCCACGGCCACCGGATCGTTCGGCAGATCATCGCGGCGCGTGGCGGCGATGAGCACGCGGATGGCCTCCAAGATCTCTGGGCGGCGGAAGAAGCCTTCGCCGCCGCGGACCTGGTAGACCACTCCGGCGTCGGCAAGCGCCTGCTCAAACTGCTCCGACTGCGCGTTGATGCGGTAGAGGATCGCAATCTCCGAGGCCTTAACTCCCTGGTTGAGCAAGGTCAGAACCTGGCCCGCGACCTCCTTGGCCTCAATCTCCTCAGACTCATAGGCCTTAAACGTGGGCTCGGGGCCGGGCTCGCGCATACCCTGCAGCTCCAGACGGGTTCCCGCAGCGCGGCCCGAAGCCTTTGAGATAACGTCGTTGGCCAAGTCCGTCACCTGCGGGGTGGAGCGGTAGTCTCGCTGCAGCTTCACCACAGTGGCCTGCGGATAGGTACGGGAAAAATTCAGCAAGTACTCCGGTGAAGCCCCGTTGAAGGAATAAATGGTCTGGTTAGCATCGCCCACAACCGTCAGATCATCGCGCTCTCCCAACCAGGCTTCTAAGACGCGTTGTTGCAGCGGCGTGACGTCCTGGTACTCATCCACCACGAAGGTCCGGTACTGCTCGCGGAATACCTCCGCCACCGAAGGAACGTTCTCGATGGCACCGGCGATGTGCATGAGCAAATCATCGAAATCGAGGTACATGAGATCCGGGGTGGCCTTCATGTCCTCATAGCGACGGAAGACCTCCGCCACCTTGGCTGGGTCCCCCGGTGCCTCGCGGTCCGTGGATTCGATGATGCCGGGATAGCCCTCGGGGCTGATCAGCGAGGACTTTGCCCACTCGATTTCCCCCAGGAAGTCACGGATGGTGTCCTTGTTGTTGTCCAAGCCAAGCGAGCGCACCGCGCGGCCGACCAGGCTGAACTTGTTGTCGATGAGCTGCCAGGGCAGATCCCCCGCAACCTGCGGCCAAAAGTACTTCAGCTGGCGGCGCGCCGCGGCGTGGAAGGTTTGGGCCTGTACTCCCCCGACGCCCATGTGATTGAGACGCTCGCGCATTTCGCTTGCGGCACGAGTAGTAAACGTGACGGCCAGAACGCGTTGTGGGTTGACAAAGCCCTGGTCCACCATGTGGGCGATGCGATAGGTAATCGTGCGTGTTTTTCCCGTACCGGCACCCGCCAGGATGCAGACCGGACCGCGCGGCGCCGTGGCTGCGGCCCGCTGGTCTTCATCGAGCAGGGACAGATCCGGTCTCATCACCGTGGAACCACTCCATAATCATCGTGTGTGCAATTGAGCCCTTGCGGGCAATGGTCAGTTCTGGCAGCTCAGCGCGGGACACCCACCGCACCTCCGCGAGCTCCCCGTCAGTATCGCACACGGGCCGGACATCCTCCGTGACCGCGGAAAAGCCCACCATCAGCGAACCACTCGGTGGCCAGGGTTGCGAGCCCCAATAGGAAACTGACTCAACGCGACGGCCGGTTTCCTCAAGTGCCTCGCGGATCATCGCTTCTTCGAGGGTTTCGCCGGGATCAACATAGCCGGCGATGAGTGAAAAGAACCCTGAACGGTGCCGGTTGCGAGCCAGAAGAATACGGTCCGTTTCTGGGTGGCGGATGATGCCGATGACGGCCGGATCGAGGCGCGGGAAAACGAGGCGCTCGCCATCGTGGCCCACGGCCCCCGGGGCAGGATAGGACAGCTCACGTCCAGTTCGCGGATCAAAGCGCGCTTCACGACGGTTACGAATCAGGTGCAGTGCTTTGAGGATATCGCGCTGCCCGTTGAAGAAGGTGGCATCGCGCAACGTCCCGAGCCGCTCGGCGGACTCAGTGTCCACGAGGAAAGCGTGGATGGACCCGGCTGTCACCACGATATCTCCCGCCGGCTCAGCCAGGTAAACAGGTTGCCCTTGTGGCGTTACCGGAACGCGGCCGGCTTCGGTGACGGGCAGGAACATTAGTTGCCTTCGTCCTCGTCTTCATCGGTATCTTCCGCGGCTTGCTGCATCTCGTGCTTGATGTAGAGCAGGCGGTCACCGGGCTTGAGCGCGTAGGCATCTGCCGTGTCGACGCGGTGCAGCTCGTTATTACGCAGGACTGCCAAGACGATGTCCGCGAGGTGACGCGGGTTGGAGCCCACCTCGAATTCGCGTACCGCGCGCTCAGCCACGGAGAAGCCCTCATTCGGAGAGAGGAGATCCTCCATCATCTCCACCACCGTCGGCGTCACGGTGGCAAGCCCCAAAAGGCGGCCGGCAGTCTCCGCGGAGGTAACCACCGAGTCGGCACCGGACTGCAGGAGAAGGTGGCGGTTTTCGGATTCGCGCACGGAAGCGACCACCTTGGCCTTGGGGTTGAGCTCGCGCACGGACAAGGTACACAGCACCGCGGTATCGTCCGTGGACGGCGTCACCACCACGGAAGAGGCGTGCTGCGCACCGGCGATGCGCAAAACGTCCTGCTTAGTTCCGGAGCCGTAAATGGTGACGAGGCCGTGATGCTCGGCGCTGGCTAGGGCCGCACGGTTATTGTCTACGACCACGATTTGGGATGCGGGAACGTCATCGGCCATGAGCGCGGCGACCGCACCGGCGCCCTTGGTGCCATAGCCGATGACAACGGTGTGGTTACGCAATTGCTTTCTCCAATTCTGGATTTCAAAGGTGCGGCGGGCTCGATCCGTCAGAACCGACAAGGTAGCACCGACCAACAAAACAAGGAAGAGCAGGCGGGCCGGGGTAACGATAACGAGGTTGATGAAGCGCGCGGTGGGGGTGACGGGGACGATATCGCCATAGCCCACAGTGGTCAACGACACCGCTGAATAGTAGGCGGCATCGAGGAAGGACAGGTCTTCGCTGTAGCCATCGCCGTCGAAAAAGACAATGATGGTGACAAAGACCATCAGCCCCATAGCCCAGATAACTCGGCGCGCCAGTTGCTTCCACGGGCTGGTGCTCTGCGTGCGCGGAATCGTGATGACGTCGATCAGCGCATGATCTGGCTGCGAGGTCAGCTCAACCTGCGACAAGAAACGCGACGTAATGCGTTTGCCTATGTGCTTGGGCACGAAGCGCCAACCTCCCTAGATGATGCGGATTTCCTCGTGAGACTACCTTAGACTCAACCCCGGTGGCGTGGAAACTGCAGAGCTTAATAGCTCAGCCAACCGTGCGCCAGTGGGCAAGTTCTCCGGCTCCAAGAGATAGTTCTCATGCACGTAGAAAAACGCCGCGCGGACGGTCTCCACGCCGTGGATGCGCCGCCATGCTTCTGCGTAGACAGCCAGCTGAATCTGCGCCGAGGCCAATGCGGCGCCCTGTGGACGGCGGCCGGTCTTCCAGTCCACGATGAGCCAGGAGCCATCCGGCTGCTGGAATACCGCGTCCATGCGGCCGCGGACGACGGAGTCCCCAATGGTGATCTCGAAGGGCGCCTCGACATAAGCGGGAGTGCGCTGTGCCCACTCGGAGGCCAGGAAAGAATCCTTGAGGGATTCCAAGTCATGGTCCGGTTCGTCGTGAGAGCCTGGCAGCTCATCCTCCCCCAGCAAGGCTGGGGAACCGAAACGATCCTCCAGCCAGGCGTGGAAAGCTGTACCGCGCTTGGCATAGGAGTTGGGCTTGAAGGGAATGGGGCGACGCTGGCGGCGCGCGAATTGGGTGGGATCCGCCGACATAGCCACCATGTCGGAGGCCGTCAGCTCGCCGGGTAGTTCAACATCGACTACGGGAGCTTGAAGGGCCTTGTGCTCTTCGATGAGCGCACTCGCCTCCTGCTCCCAGAGCCCGAAGACTTCGCCATCACGCAGCGACGGTAAGTCCTCCATCGCCGCGCGCACCGCGTCTGCTGCTTTCAGCGCTTCCGCTTGCGGGGTCAGCGAGGGGAAAGACGCCTCTGCAACCGCGCCTTCTGCTTCTTCTTCCGGAACCTCGGGGACCTCCCAATGGACCACCAGATCTGGGTGTTTATCCGCCAGCAACTGCAGGTAGGAATAAGGGCCTTTCTTGCTCTTGCCCTTCTTCTTATTGGTCCCGGAGCCTGTCACCGTCAGCGTGGACTCGGTGCGGGTCATCGCCACATAGAACAGACGGGCCGCTTCCTCTGCCTGGAACTCGCGGTTTTGTTCTTTGAATGCCGTGCACGCCTTGTCGAAGTCGGTGCGTGTCACCGCATCCTCGGGGACATCAATGACGTCCTCATCGCCTGGGGCTTTCTCGATCTTGGTCAGGAAGGTTTCCGCCTGCGCCTTGTAGCTCGAGGAATCCGCATGTGCCACGCAGACGTGCTCCCATTCCAAGCCCTTGGCCTTGTGCACCGTCATGATCTGCACGCGGTTGCGCACGAGCGGGACCTCTCCCAGCTCGAGTCCATCTTCCTTCTCCTTAGCCAGCTCAAGGTAGTCCAAGAGGCCGGCCAGGCCATCCCCGTGGAAGCCCGCGACGAAGTCAGCGAAAGCGTCGAGGTGCGTAGTCCCACCAGCCTTGCCGGAAGCGAGGACTTCGGTGCGCAGGCCGAAGAGTAGCTCAATGTCGGCGATGATGTCATTCAATGACTTACCCAGGGAATAGGTGCGCAAGTAACGCAGCTTGGAGGAGACCTCCTCCATGCGTTCCAATCCTTCGGCGCTGTAGCGATCGCGTTCGCCGAGGTCTGCGAGGGCGTCGGCAAGCCCCAGCACCTGGTCCGGGCCCTCCGCAGTGATCTCCTCGACCTGGATAGCCAGGTGCTCCAAAGGATCACCGCCCTCCCACCGCGTGCGGCCCTCGGTGGCGCCAGCCAGGTTGCGCTGACGCGAATGCAGCGCCTGGATATCGGCGATCCCCAAGCCGCACATCGGACCGGTCAGCACACGCAGTGCCGCCGCGCTGTCCTGTGGACGCACCAAGAGCGTAGCCACCGCCACGAGGTCTTGGATCTCTGGTTGCCAGAGCAGGCCACCCAGGCCGAAGATCTCATTGGGCACGCCAGCCTCATCCAAGGCGGCGGAGATCAATGGCGATTGCCTATTGGTGCGCACGAGCACGGCGGCGCTGAAATCCTCGCCTTCCGGCGTGGACTCATAGAGCTGACGAAGGTGCTCAGCGATGAAGGCGCGCTCCCCGTCCTCAGATGCGAAGTAACCCAGCTCAACCGTGCCAGCCGGTGCCGTGGGCTTGGGCGACAGCTCATCCACGGGGCGCTCGCCGGGGCTTGAGGAGAAGAGCTCCGAAGCCACGTCATTGGCCAGCCCCAGCACCGTCGAAGGGTTGCGCCAAGAGGTAGTGAGCTGATCCTTCGGCGCCGGGGTGCCATCAGGCTGCGGAAAGTCCGTGACAAAAGCCTCCAGGTTTTCGGCCGTCGCGCCACGCCAGCCATAGATGGACTGCATGGGATCACCAACCGCTGTAACAGATAGTCCCTCGCGCTCGCCACCAAAGAGGGAGCGCAATAGGATGCGCTGCGCGTGGGAGGTGTCCTGGTACTCATCCAGCATGATGACGCGGTAGCGCGCGCTTTGTTGCTCACCCAAAAGCGGGAAGTTTTTGGCCAGGGTGGCGGCGATGGACATCTGCTCACCGAAGGTGATCACCCCGCGCTCCGCCTGTTCTTTCTTGAGTGCTTCCACCAAGGGCAGGTACTCCAAGCGCAGGCGCTGGATATCCAAGTACTTCTGCAAGTCTTTACCGAACTCGCCTTTAGTCCGCTTGCTCTTTTCTAGATCCTCAGCGGTCTTTCGGAAGATGTCCTCGTGCTCATAGAGATCCTGCGGATCCTTGAGCTCCCCGTCCATCGTTTCCGCGAGCTTGAGCAAGGTCGCGGTCACCGTGGCCACCGCGTTATCGGTGCTCAGCGAGCCCGTGTAGTTGCTGACCACCTCGTGGGCAATGGCATAGCGTTCCGCCTCCGTGATGATGCGGGCATTCGGCTCCACTGGCATGAGCAAGCCATACTCGCGGACGAGATCGCCTGCATAGGAGTCGTACGTGGACACGTTGGGGGCGATATTCTCCACCGCCTCAGCCGCCGGGCTGCCCGGGGCAAGAATTCCAGAAGATCGCAGCGTCAACAGCTGGCGGCGGATGCGCTGCTCCAGTTGCTGGGCCGCCTTGCGGGTAAAAGTGAGGCCGAGGACCTGCTCGGGCCTCACCAGACCATTCGCCACGAGTGAGACCACGCGGGAGGCCATCGTCTCCGTCTTACCGGCGCCGGCGCCGGCCACGACGAGTTTCGGACCGAGCGGGCCATTGATAACAGCGGCCTGTTCCGGGGTGGGAGGAAAAGGCTTGCCCAGCGCGGCAGCAAGCTCCTCAGGGCTGAAGTGTTGAGCCGGATTCTTAGGCATTGGTCACCAGACCTCCTTCATTCATCACGGGGCAAATAGAGCGGATTGGGCAGCGATCACAATCGGCATTCTCGCGCGCGGTCAGATCCGGTCCGCGCAGCTCAGCCACGAGTGCGGGCAGCATTTGTGCAAATTCCGCAAGCTCTTCTGGGGGCTTGGTGGCTTGTTCTCGGGTGGGCACGGAGGCAGCGCTCGACCGCGGGAACACCAGAACACCACCGCCGCGCGGCAGGCCATCACCGGTCCGGATGGACACGTCATGAGATTCGCTACCTGGTTCTGCTGCAGCCCCGACGAGCTGGCCGTGTGCTAGCGCCAGCTGATACGTCATGAGCTGAGTGTTGTCCTGAGCGCTGGTCGCCGACGGGACTTTTGTCCCCGTCTTGAGATCCACCACAACATAGTCCTCGCCGGCTTTTGCCAGCCGGTCGATGAACCCACGGATGGTGACATCAGGACCGATATCCACGGTGACGGGAACCTCGACGCCCACGGGCTCGAGCGAGACTGAACTCGAGAGCACCCAGCCATGGGTGCGGTCGATGAGGCGTTCAAAGTCCGCGCGTTCAGCTTCCCGGTGCCACGCGGGGCCTTCGAGGAGCGAGTCGAAGGCATCCAGCACCAGCTGCTTTGCAGGCTCAGCGGCCGCGCCGCGGCCTAAAGCCTCCAGGAAGGCATGCGCCAGGTTACCCCGCACGAGGTTGATGTTCGAGGAATCATCTTCCACCAGCTGCCCCAACACGGCGTTGAGCGGGCACGTGAGCAGGGCATCGACCCGGGACGGCGATACTGTGCTCGAACCACGCAGCGGAAGCTCGGAGGCCACGCCGCGCGCGGCCCACCAGTGATCCGGATGCGCCCCTGGGACCCCAGCCTTTGCCAAACGTGCCAACTGCCGTACCGCTTGGGAGCGCTCCGCCTCTCCGGTTTCCGGATCGGTAGCGCAGCGGCGTAGCTGCGCCACGAAGGAAGGCACTGACAACACCGAGACATCGAGGGGATCCACTTCCTCATCGCCACGTGAACCGCTATGCAGTGTGACCGGGCTCGGATCCGGAACCTCGAGGCCCAACTCGCGCGGCCAGGCCTGGCGCGCCAAGCGCTTGCCGGCTTCCCGGCGCGCTTGTGCACCGGGAACATCGACTCCGCGTGCAGAAAGGAATTCGTCGATGAAGCGGGAGGGCTCCTCCACCACATCGCCCTCCGGTGAATCCACGGCCACGATGAGCAGGCGGCTCAAGTGGCGGGTGGTAGCCACGTGGAAGAGGCGGCGCTCCTCCGCTAAGCGCCCGGACACGTGGCTCACCGGTGTGCCAGGCGTGATGTCGCGGTCGATGAGATCGATGAGGTCTTCTTGCCCAAAGAGGGAGCCGGTCTCCCCCACCGAGGGCCATGTGCCCTCTTGAACGCCCGCCACAATGACGGTGTCCCACTCGCGCCCCACCGCGCCGTGCGCAGTGAGGATCTCTACAGCATCGGGCAAGGCAGCGCGGCGATCGCGCACGCCGGTAGGCAGCTCCTGCTCCGTGATGTGCAGGATGAAGGATTCCAACGATGCCGCCGGACGGCGCTCGGCGTAATCACCGGCAGCGTCGAACAACGCCATCATTGCATCCAGGTCGCGGTCTGCCTGCGAGCCCGCGGCACCACCGCGCAGAGCCGCTGCCTGCAGGCGCGTGTCCAAACCGGTGGCCTGCCACACCTCCCAGAGGACTTCCTCAACGGCAGCTCCCGCGCGCAGGGCCGCACGCCCAGCAGACAGCACCCCGCGAATGCGCGCCAGAATCGCTTCTTCGCGCTCCGTGAGGAGGTTGTTGAAGTCCGGCAACTCACCGTCCAGCAGCTCACGCAGCGATTCCATTCCGCGCTGCTCCGGCTTCCAACGGCGCAGGCCGCGGATGAGTCGGCGCAATGTTACCGGGTCAGCTCCACCGACAGGCCCGGTAATTAGGTCCTCGAGCTCTGCAGGATCGAGTTCGTTCTCCAAGGCGCGCAATGCCAGGAGCACTGCTTTGACCAAGCGCTGCTCTGCAAGCACAACGTCCGTGGGATTGATATGTACCGGCACGCCAGCGCTAAGCAGTGTGCGACGGGCGGGACCAATATCCCCGGTGGAGCGCACTATCACCGCGATATCGCGCCATTGCACCCCGTCTTCGAGGTGGCGGCGGCGAACCGTATTAGCCAATACATCACGCAAAGTACCGCGGGAATCCACAACGCTGACGCACGCCGGGGAAGGCGTGCGGTGCGTAGAGCTCAGACGCAGCTCGTTCTCTGCCTCCCAGGTGGTGAGGAATTCCGAGTTGGCACCGCGGAAGGCAAAGACCGCTTGGTCGGGGTCACCACCAATCACTGTGAGGCGAGCGGTCTTTGCCAGCTCAGCAATCAATTGCCCTGAGGTCGGGTCCAGCAGCTGGGCATCATCGACCACGATGGTGTGCCATGGATGCTCACGCAGCAGCTCCGGGCGCAAAAGAACCTGGCTAACCAGCTCCGCAGCGGAATAGGAATGCGAACCCGCCAGCGCCTGGGTGCGCTCATATTCGCGCAGGAACTCGCCCGCGGCCGCCCACATGGGCCGGGAGTAGCGCTGTCCCAACTCCTCCAAATCTGAAGGCCCCAGGCCGCGTTCGATGGAGCGCAGCAACAGGTCACGCAGTTGGCGCGCAAACCCCACGTACTCAAGGGCTGGGCGCATCTCCTCCGGCCACGCGCCCCTGCCATCGGCAGCATGCCCCTGGAGCAATTCACGGATCACCGCATCCTGCTCAGCACCGGTAATGAGGCGCAGCTCTTCCTCGCTGCCTTGGCGCAGGAGCGCAAAAGCCAGCGAGTGTACCGAGCGCACCATCGAGGTCTGTGCGGCGTAGTCATCGAGGTTTTCAGCTAACTCGCGGCGCAGCAACGAGCCGGATTCCTTGGACGGGGCAACGACAAGGATGCCGGAGGCATCGGCGCCGGCGTTCAGTTGTGCCAAGACAACGTCGATAAGCAGGCTCGATACTCCCGACCCCGCCGCTCCCAGGACTCGCCACGTGCCCTGTTGCGGCAATGGCACGTCCCACGTGCGCGTGGCGGCACGACGTCTTCGGGGAATAAGGCGGACATCCGGCGAGGGGGGAAGCGTGACGCCGGTACGTGTGGGGGATTCGCTGCTGTACTTCACGCCCTACAGTCTGTCAGATGTTGCGGACACGAGGGCCGCTTCTACCCTTTCGATGTTCGAACGCACGGTCGCCTTTGACCGCGGGTGCAGGATATTGACGTAACGGCGGTATGCCACAGCACGCAAGAGCAACTGCTGTATACCGGGCACTGACGCAAAGCGAGCACAAATCTCATCGTCCACCGCCCCCGCAATGAGGCCATCCACCATGACCACCGCGGCGGACCAGCCCACCGGGCGCGGGGCCGCGGAAGGCACAATATCAGTCAGCGCCGGCGGGTTAGCCCCGGAGAACACCGTGGTCCCCAGGACATCCACGTGCGCGGTGACCAGCGGAAGCCCTGCAAGCTCAGTATCGGAATAGGCCTCACCGCTCTCCTCCCAGGCAGCCCTCTCCGCCCGCGCAAAAACATCTTCGCGCCTATCCAGCGTGGGCAATGGCGCCAGCGCTAGGGCCTCATCGAGCCGCAGCGCCAACTGGGCAGTCTCATCAATGCGCCCGCGCAACTGCCCCTCCACGAACTGCGTGGCCTTCCACCCGGCAGCCGTGTAGCGCCCATCCGCCGTCAGCACCGGGCGGGCAATGCGCGCTCCCGGCAGGCTTAGCTTCTCGCGCACCTTGGCGGACCAGCCAGTCCACGGCCGAGCCTCGGCAAAGACAATATCCCCGACGCGAATCCCGTTATCCCAGGCAGGCCCCACGAGCTCTCCCTGCGTTCTGCGGGGATGGAACTCAGCGTTAAAGGCTGCAAGAACGGGCTCAGGAGGCAGTGGCATTGGGGAAACAGTCCTTTTAGCTTCGGGCCGATTTACTCGGGTTTAGTGTGATCGGAACTTGCGGGAGTCGGATAGGGCCAGGGGTTCGGCTCACAGGCGACATCCTCATCCGGATAGATCTCGTTTGGCTCTTTCTCAAAGAGCTGCGCGTTATTCAAGCTCAGCGTCTGCTGCATCATGACCGGTGCGAGTTTACCGGCGCCGCCACAGGGCTGGTGCGCGGCGAATCCGATGGCGTGACCAAACTCGTGGTTGATCAAGTACTGGCGGTAATTGCCCACATCCCCCTCAAATGGTGCAGCGCCCCGGACCCAGCGGGACTCGTTGAGGTTCACCGTGGACTCCCCGGTAATGGTGGTATGGCACGAGGTTTCTGATTCCAACTGCGCGCCGCACAACTTCGCCGTGGTCCCCAGCGAGGTCAGGCGGATGTGCGTATCGGGATTGTCATCAGCCTTGACGTGGATGAACTCAAAGTCGCCGTTGGCGGTCCACCCGCGGGGGTCGGCCAGGGTGGCGTCGACCAGCGCTACGACGGCCCTATCGCCGCCATAGGCGGAGGTGTCCACACCATTTTCGATTTCGACTGAGAACCGGATGGTTTGCTTCCCGCCTTTACCCGCATGCATAGAGGATGGGCCCGCGTCGCGGTAGCTTTCGTCTCCTTGTTCAGTGAAATCACCGCCGGCGGGCAAGCCATCCTTGGCTGCGGCAACTGCGCTGGCATTGGCGGGATCAGGCCCCTTGCGCGAGGATGCGTCGGCAGCCGCAGTGCTTGCCGACGTCTCCCCTGCCGCCGAGACCTCCGCTTCCTGGGCCGGCGAACGAAAAACATCAACCACCACCCACACCGTGATGACGACCATGACGGGGATCGCCACCACTCGCCACCAGCCGTACTCGCGAGCGAAACGCTCCACCGCCGAGACGAACTGTGGGCGCTGCTTAAGTTCCGCGGGATTATCCATGGCCATTTAGGCTACCCGCTGAGGCAGCGAGCGCGTACTTAGCCTGCGAATCCAACGGTGTGGGCGCGCACGGTGCCGATTTCCACGTAGACCACACGCTCGGTCCGCACGATATAGGTGCGGCCCTTGGTGTCCTTCAATTCGAGAGTGGAGTTCTCCCCCAAGGCGTTGTTGATGGTCTGGGTCAGCTCTTCTCGCTCACCATCCGCGTGAATGACCAGTTCGCGGGCGGTATCGGCGAAGCCAAATTTGATGTCCATGTGGTGTCTACTCCCTTAGATCGTGTTCTTTAGTCTGTGCCGTGAGGCCTGCGCCCCCGGCGCTCTAATGGCCCCACTATAGCCACGTCCTCTACTATCAAGGTGTGCTTGCCCCGAAATCATCCCGCGATTCCCGCGAATCCCCTACCTTTGCCGAGCTCGGCGTCGCCGTAGAGATCTGTGATGCCCTCGCTGAGAACGGGATTACGCACACCTTCGCCATCCAGGAGCTCACCCTGCCCATCGCCCTGAATGGCCACGACCTCATTGGCCAAGCGCGCACCGGCATGGGCAAAACCTATGGTTTCGGTGTGCCGTTGCTGGATCGCGTTTTCGATGACGCCGACATCCCGGAGCTCGACGGCACTCCCCGCGCGCTGGTCATCGCGCCGACCCGTGAGCTGGCCATCCAGGTCAGCGGGGACCTCAAGGTTGCTGCCGCCAATCTTCCGCTCAGCATCGTCACCCTGTGCGGCGGGCGCCCCTATGAAGAGCAAATCACACAAATCAAGAGGGGCGCGGACGTCGTCGTGGGCACTCCGGGCCGCCTGCTCGATCTCTGCCAGAAGAAGCACCTGTCCTTCGAGCAGGTCAGCGTTCTGGTTCTGGATGAGGCCGATGAGATGCTGGACTTGGGCTTCCTGCCGGATATTGAGAAGATTCTCTCCCTCCTGCACGGCAACCCGCACCAGACCATGCTCTTTTCCGCCACCATGCCCGGGC
The DNA here is from genome assembly GCF_023574125.1 of Corynebacterium intestinale. NCBI lineage: Bacteria > Bacillati > Actinomycetota > Actinomycetes > Mycobacteriales > Corynebacteriaceae > Corynebacterium > Corynebacterium intestinale. Next base: position 133,148 of record NZ_JAMKFF010000008.1, on the reverse strand, counting down.
CCATCGTGACGCTGGCCCGCACCTTCCTCACCAAGCCGGTCCACATTCGCGCCGAGTCCGGCGACGCCCAACAGACCCACTCCTCCACGCGCAAGGTCACCTTCCAGGCACACCGCATGGACAAAATCGCGGTCTTGGGAAAGATCCTGCAGGCAGAAGGCCGCGGGCGCACCATCATTTTCACGCGCACCAAGCGCTCGGCAGCCGCCGTCGCAGACGAGCTAGCGCAGCGCGGCTTTAGCGTGGGCGCGGTCCACGGCGATTTGGATCAAAAGGCTCGCGAGCGCTCGCTCTCCGCCTTCCGCGAAGGCACCGTGGAGATTCTGGTGGCCACGGATGTCGCCGCTCGCGGCATCGACGTCGATGATGTCACCCATGTCATCAACTATCAGGTGCCGGATGACCCCATGACCTTTGTCCACCGCATTGGCCGCACCGGTCGCGCTGGCCACACCGGCACGGCGGTAACGCTCGTTGGCTACGATGAGCTGAGCAAATGGCAGGTTATCAACGATGAGCTTTCTCTGGACCAGCCCGAGCCGCCACAGTGGTTCAGCACCTCTCCTGAGCTTGCGCAAGCGCTCGATATTCCCGAGGACGTTTCTGACACCGTTGGTCCGCCCACCAAGGTGCTGGGCGCAGCGAAGCGTTCGGGCTCGCGCAGGGAATCGCCGCGTGGAAGCTCCTCGCGTTCCTCTGCGGCTTCCGCCCGCGCCTCTCGCCGCACCCGTTCCCGCAAACGCAATCCCCATCAAGGAGGGCATCGATGAGCACCGAGCACACCCAGGAAACCCAGCTGGATAAGGCCCGGGCAAAGGTCGACTCGTCGAAGAAGGCTCCCATCCTGCGCTCCACGAAGGCGGACTGGATTGCCGTGGGCGCGATCAGTGCGGTCTGTGCCATCGCCATCGGCGGCGCGGTCATCACCGCACCTATCCACAAAGCAGAACTGACCCCGGCGGTGGACGCCGCGTCCGGCGATGAGCCGCCGCTTATCGACGCCACCCCGAGCTCCCTCACCGAAGCCTTCAGCCTTCCCAACACTCTCGTGCCGGGACAGGCTCGCGCGGTATCCTCCAACGGCCTGTTGATCACCCATGACGGCGATATGCTCAGCGCCTCGAACGCCTCCGGCGACGAAGTGTGGACCTACCAACGCCGCGATGCCGACCTGTGTTCGCTCACCACTGCGTGGAACAAAATTGTGGCTTCCTATGACGCAGGCAATGGTTGCGGCGATGTAGTGGCGATCGATGCTGCCACTGGCCAATACTCCGATACCCGCAGCGCCCGCAATTCCGAGGAGGTGGTCCCCATCATGTCGAATGACCGCGTGGGCACCGTTTCCGCAGAGCGCGTCGAGCTCTGGCGCTCGGATCTTGTGCGCTCGGTTGAGTACGGTGATGTCGACGCCAAACAGGAGCCAAACCTCCAGCCCCACGAGGACTGCGCCATCACCTCAGCGCTGACCCGCACCGAAACACTGGGTGTCACCGAAACCTGCCCAGATTCCCCGGACTCCACGTGGCTGCGCATTCAAAATACCACCCCTGAGGATTCCCGTTCTCCGGAAATTTCAAAGGACATCGATATTGAGGATCCCGGTGCGCGCCTCATCGCCTACGGCCAAGAGGCAGCCGCGGTCTTCCTCCCCGGCGATTCACCGCGCATCGTCTCCTATAGCTTTGAAGGTGAAACACTGTCGTCCACGGACGTTGAGCCTTCGAAGTCCATCACCAACGCCGCGTCCCCCTTTGCGCCCGCGATTGCGGATCTGCCGCACCACATGTCGTGGTTCGACGGCGAGCGTCTCTACCTCTTTACCCCTACAGAGCTCAAGGTGGATCACATTCTCGAGCAAGCGGTGGGAACCGGCGTCGCAGTCGACGAACGCCTACTCGTCCCCACTGAGGAGGGGATCGACGTGGTGAACTGGTCTACCGGGAAAACCGAGAAAACCATCCCCGTTGACCGTGACGGCTATTCCGGCCCGATTTCGCTAACGCTAGCGGGCACGGTCATTGTTGAGCAGCGCGGCGACACGGCTGTGGCGCTCACCGCCGCCTAGGCATGCCCTACTAAAAGTGGCTTTCAGCCCACTGCGCCGCCTCGGGCCGCGCCATAAGCAGGTATAGGACAAGCCCTGCGCTTGCCAAGGTCACGATGCCAAGCAGCACTGAGCCGCCACTAAACATCTGAAAAGCCATGGCGCCAAGAATGAATTCCACCAGCACGATGGCTCCGCGGCCCCAGCGTTTGCCTTTGACGAAGGCCCACGAGCCGACGATGACAAAGCCGAACACGGTAAAGATGAAGATGGCAGTGCCCAGGCCCACAAAGCTCGATGCGCCGGAATCGGACACCATGGAGCCATTCTCAGCGCCAGCAATCTCACGGACAATGAGGAAGATGCCGAAAATAATAACCGCGATGGATTGGACCACGGCGATGCCGGCAGCCGCCATCACCGTTCGCGGTGCACGGTTTCCGGCAGCTCGGTCAGGTGTAGTCGAGGGCTGGTTCTTCTTATTCACGGGCGTTTAGTCTACTTCCCTGCCCCATGGTTTAGGCAGTCTCCACGCCAAAGCTTCACCCACTGCCAATTCAGTTACCGCGGTACTCGTACTTCCTGTACTCAGCTTCGGCTTTCCTCCTGCTGTGTTTTCGGGGGCAGCGAGGAGGTTCTGGATTTGACGCGATCCAGGTCACCACACTCACCCCAATCTCCCTGTCGCCGCAGGTAGAGGAACTACTGACAGGCTTCTTACAGCCGCCCACCCATTAGAAAAGTGCAAATTGGAAGAATTTATTTAGTGACGTTGGACACTTTTACCCCTTTACCCCTAGCGGACTTTGAGTAAACGTGTCATTATTCTCAGGTAGCAAAAACAACGAGCTGTTAAATCAGTTCTTAACCCGGAGAATCCTTCGGGTTAACAGAAAGTGAACCACGGCGGCGTCGACGCTGGCCCTAACTCGAGACAGGGCCCCACTGACCGCAGACCAGTCCACTTACACCCAGTAGCACTCAGTTCAGTTCACCACCGTGGACTGCCCTTAGTGCGCCTACTTCGCCCACTGCTGTCAAAAATTTGTTAGGAGATTTCAATCATGGATTGGCGCCACGAAGCCGTTTGCCGCGACGAGGACCCAGAACTCTTCTTCCCTGTCGGTAACTCCGGCCCCGCACTCACCCAGATCGCTAAGGCCAAGCTGGTCTGCAACCGCTGCCCAGTTGCCTCTTCCTGCCTCAAGTGGGCCCTCGAGTCCGGCCAGGATGCCGGCGTGTGGGGCGGCCTTTCTGAGGAGGAGCGCCGCGCTATCAAGCGCCGCAACCGCAGCCGCGGCCGTGCCCGCGTATCTGCCTAAACAGACACACCCCCGATTAACACCCAGGCATACCCTGCCGCTACAGTTGAATAAGTTCATTTACCCTTAACAGAAGGAGTACGCGATGAGCAAGCGTGGCCGTAAGCGCAAGGATCGCCGCAAGAAGTCCGCTAACCGCGGCAAGCGTCCTAACGCATAACGTCAGCATTCAGGGCTCGTTCCTCACCCCAACACCGTGGGCGGGAACGAGCCCTTTGCTTATCCCCAGGTAATTTACCTATCCCCAGGTAATTTCAGTCCTCGTAATCTGCACGCTAATGCGCTGGCGCAGCGACTGCGGCGCAGCCTGTCCCCCACAGCACTTGCGTACGAGTGCCCGAACTACTTCCTCGCTCTCAAGGCGTTGCTGGCAGGCATCGCACTGCGCGAGATGCTCGCGGATTGCCATAGCTCGCGCGTAGCTCGTCGACTCATCGAACAGTTCCCTAAAGAGCGCTTCAACCTCCGGAGAGTTACACGCACCGCAATTGCGTCCTGTTGCGCGTTCCATTACTTCTCCTCCATCTCTGGGTGGTTGCGACCAATGCCTTTTTCTCGTGCTACGTCCTTCAACGCCGCGCGGAGCAATTTTCTTCCGCGGTGGAGGCGACTCATCACCGTTCCCAACGGTGTGCCCATCACGTCCGCAATTTCCTTATAGGCCAGACCCACTACATCCGCGTAGTACACCACCATGCGGTAGTCCTCCGGCAGGTCATTCATGGCCTCGGAAATCTCCGAATCCGGCATCTGCTTGAGGGCCTCCACCTCCGCCGATTCCAGGCCCGTGGAGTCATGTCCGGCCGTGGTGTAGAGCTGAAAATCGCTCAGCTCATCCGCTGAGGATTCCAGCGGACGGCGCTTGGCCTTCCGATAGGAGTTGATGTAGGTATTCGTCATGATGCGATACAGCCAGGCCTTGAGATTCGTCCCCTGTTTGAAGGAATCAAAATTGCTATAGGCCTTGAGGTAGGTCTCCTGGATGAGATCCTCTGCATCCTGGGGGTTGCGCGTTAGGCGCATCGCTCCGCCATACAGTTGATCCAGCAAGGGCAAGGCTTGCTCCTCAAACAATCGCTGTTTCTGAAGCGTCTCGCTCGTCGTTTCGGTGGCCATGCTCACCATCCTAGCGCTCCGGACTAGGGTGGATTCTATGGCCAAGAAGACCCCGCACGCCGCTACCCCCGCTCTCAAAATCCTCGAAGAGGCAGGAATCGGCCACAGTGTCTCCACCTTCGACGGTGGCCGCGAGCACTTTGGCGACGCAGCCGCGGCGGCGCTCGACGTCGAGCCTGAGCGCATCTTCAAAACCCTCGTCATCGACCTGAGCGCCGGCAAAGGCCCCAAACGCCAGCTCGCCGTGTGCGTCCTTCCGGTTACCAACCAGCTCAGCCTCAAGAAGGCCGCCGCTGCCTTCGGCGCTTCCAAGGCCACGATGGCCGCGCCTGCCGACGCCTCCAAATCCTCCGGCTACATCCCCGGCGGCATCTCCCCGCTGGGGCACAAGCACATCCTCCCGACAGTGGTTGATGAAACGGCACTACTTTTCGACACCATCTTTTTCTCCGGCGGCAAACGGGGACTCGACATCGAGATGAACCCGGAGGATCTCCCCCGCGTGCTCGACCTTTCCTTCGCTGACGTGCTCGCCGAATAGAACTCACACGCTAGGACTGTGATGTCTAGTGGCTTTTTGGACGTTTACGGCAGTGAAATAGCCGTACTAGTCAAAAATCTTGACATCACGGGGACGTGCCACCTATAGTCAGAGTCAGAAAGTAAGGACATGGTCCCTTGCTATGACTAAAAAGGGTCTTCTGGACGTATGCGCCAGATGGCTCTTTTTTATTGACCAGGACGCTTATTAAATAGGCCGGGGCTTAAGGGGGAAAGACGGGCGGCGTTCTTGCCAGCGGGGCACACAGGGAGCAATCCAGGGGTGTCGATTTGGGGTAGTTGGTACCGCGAGTCCGCGTAGTTGGTACCGGTGTTCCGTGTATCCGGTACTACAAGGGGTTTTCTTTCATAGTTGATGTTGGCGACACCACAATCCGCTGGTGTTGCGTCAACTTCTACTTGGAAGGAGCTGGTCCTTGTGGCCAACTTCAAGCAGATCATTGCGATGTGCCTTGATGATGCTAGCTAGGCGCAGATCACACACGCATTGGGGTGTTCACGACGGGAAGTATCCCGTGCAAAGAAAGTCATCTCTGATGAGGGTTTGACTTCAGAGATTTTCCGTCAGCTCCCGCCGGGGTGGTTTGATGATCGATTCAGTGATGGCCGGAGTAAGAGGTCTTTGTCCTATGACCTGCTGTATCTCGGCGGGGCATGTCGGCGTCAACGTCTAGGGGTATTGAGCAGAGTGATATTTAGCCCGCTGCGTTCGGCTTGGTCGATGTGGATTTGGTCAGGAAACCAGGATGAGGCCGCCGATCCAGCTAAGGAAACGGACGGGGCCTATCGGTGCCAAATGGTGCTAAATGGTGCCAAATGGTGCTACCCTAGTGTTATTGCCACCTGTTACGACAGGATCGGAAGAAGACCCTGGGACCCCAGCCGGACGACTGGACTCAGGGTCTTCGCCTGCCTCTAGAGGGAATCCGGGGTGGGACGGTTGAGGACCACTTTCTCGTGCAGCTTCTCCCAGTACTGCTCTTCCCCTAGATGGACGGAGTTCAGTGCTCCCAGAACGGCATCTGGAATCCAGAGCAGGGGATCATCGCCACCGCGTACGTGTCGCAGTCGGATGCCAGCACTTTGTCCTTGGCCCTGCAGGGCAACTATATGGGCGACGTCTCGCCTGTTTTGTGCTTCTTGCCGGCTTTCCAAAGTGACGTTGTGGACGTGCATCTCGGAGAGCTCGAAGTACATCTGCTCCAAGCATTTCCTGCGGTGTCTCTCCGTCTTCTTGCTCACTTCACTCTGGTGGGTGATGATCGCTTGCATGGAGTCGATCTCAGAAAGGGTGTCCACGATTTTTCGGCGTCGGCTATTACGTTCGTCGGTCCAGTGAAGTTTGACCTGGCCAGGAAGTCGTAGTGGACGCAGCTCCTCGCGTATTTTTTCCAAGTCTTGAGTGTCGATGATGGCTGCACACACCATGTACTCCTGCCGGTCTGGGGGTCTAAGGGCGGAGGACTCATCGATGTAGGCGACTAGCTGTGATTCCACCCTGAAATTGTAGCCCGTCCGGGCCGACGCACCCCTCGGCCCGGTACCAACTACCCGGAACACGGCAGTACCGAGTCCCCAGAACACCGGTACCAAAAACTCGCATCTGACAAGGGGTACATAATTCTCTCCCCCCTTGCCAGCACTACTGACTAGTTAAGAGCGTAGCGTTGCACTCACTATCCCGCAGGCCTACTGATTCGAGATGAGCTTCTCATAGTTGGCGAACAACAGCTCCTGGCGCTGACGCTCAGTAGTCAGCTTGCGGGGCGCACCAAACGCTTTGTCTACTTCTCGATTTTCCATTGCTCAATGTGGGCTAGCCACCGGAGTTTGAATTCGGTGAGGTTGTGGCGAATGGTAGCGCGGTCAAAAGCAGTCGTCGGGGCGATAACCGCTAAGCATATAAGCCCACACACTGTCTGCCCGCCCAGGCAAGCACTGTAGACCTCTTCCCTACTCGGGAGGCTAAATATCGCTTACGGAATTCGCCCCCTAATTTCTGAAAAATGCAGCACATAGGCTGTGCACACCCTCCCGATAAGATCAATCCCCACCCATAGAAAGGAGAAAAATGTACATAGTCATCATCCTGGCTGCGCTAATGTGCGCCACTGCTCTAGCCATCCAGACACTACGCTATGAAGACCCGCACGATCGTATGCAAGTGGCCCTGATTGGAGGCGGAATAAGCCTGGCAATGATCCTGGGTGCCGCTGTCATCTTCTCGCTCGCCGGACTCCGAGTAGTTTTTTCGGCCCTAATTATTTCCCTCGGTTTGCTCGCCCTGTGGACGCTCATTTTCGTAGCCTGCCTAACCGAAAAATCAAGCAGATAAAAGACTTTTACCAGTAGACACGCAACCGGGATCGTGGGTACGCGTAAGCCATGGCACACGACTACATAAACCTTCCGCCCGCAGCGGAGGGAAAGGGGGCTACGGCCCCAGTGCGGGAGTATTGCGAAACATTTGTGCGCGCATTAGCCTGAAATATGACAGCATGGTTCGTCCTTGAATTATCGCTGCACAATAAAAAGGGCCCCAACGAGTGCCAGCTCGTTGAGACCCTCGGGCCTTAGAGACCCTGGTGAAGCATCACCGCAATGAGCTTCACTGATGCGGTCGCAACGTTGAGGACTCCGCTCACCAGGTTAAGGATTACCGTTCCTTTGGTGGCGGGGTCTTTTCTTTTGCGACCGGGTGTATCCAATGAGTGTTTACCCATTGTCTACCTCCTTGTCTTGGAGTTGTCCCTTGCCAAACAAGATGCAACAGGACAGCCCGCACGTGACGCGCGGACCGCCGCGCACCGACAGAGGGAGCCACGCCCATACCCCACCACGACTGATGGGGCATGATTGTGAACCAGCCGTTACGTTAGCAGTAGCACAGGGCTGAAAGGGGGCCGGTGGTCTCCGCAGAGGAGTAAAAGGCAGGCAGCATCGAATTCCCATGCGGCCAGCCCAATCTGCGCATATTTACGCATACACACATTTCACCAGGTAAAGATGTGCATATTTACCCTCACGGCTGCGCTGCTTTAGGCGTTTTTCAATGCTCGATACACGGTAGGCCGGGTGACTCCAAACTCTCGCGCTAGTGCGGCTTTCGACTCCCCTGCCAGCACACGCTGCTTAATCTCCGTCACCTGCTGCGGGCTTAGGGCGGGTTTGCGGCCTTTGTACTTATTGGCCTTTTTCGCCAGCGCGGCGCGATCCCCTCTGCCTGGCGCTCACGGATAATGGCCCGCTCAAACTCCGCGTGAGCAAAGATGGCGTTGTACGCGTGTGCAACTTTGGTCTCTGCATTGGCCTGAGGTTTAAAACCGCAGGCTCTACTCCACGGTCACAGCCAATAACGTTGCGGAGTTCTACACGGCCCATGACGGGGGATTCCTCTTCAGCGTGCCACTGCCGATCACACTCAGCCACAGGCCACCAGGCGGTCAGATCAACATCAACCTCGTTGAAGGAATGAAACACCGCCAACCATCACGGATGAACCCAAAACTATCCAAACCACGGCCGAAACGCAGGCCATAACCATAAACCGCTAGAAATGTCCACAAACACCACGGACTCCGTGTCCAAAACCCTATGGACATAACACTCACACGCTAAAACAGGGTGAGTTAGAACAAGGTGGTCGACGGTGGTTCGTCGATAAGCTCTGCGTAGTCGTTGCGCACATTGCCCACTGCCGGGTCCGCGGGGCGTGCCTGAAAGCCCCGCACGGTGCTCGGCTCCAGAAGCGCCTCCCCCGCCAGCCAGGGCGCGATTTCCTCCGTGGCCAAAAACTTGGGCAGCCGGTGGTGCAGCCATGCCATCTCCTCCGTGGCATCCGTGGTCACCATCGTGGCCGACAGCCTATCCATACCCGTGGCCCACAGCCCTGCTGCCCACAGCAGGCCATCAGGGCTGGTGACGTAATAGGGCTGCTTCTTGGATTTCTTGTCCTCCCCAGCCTTCCACTCGTAATAGCCGTCCAGCGGGATGACGCAGCGCTGTGCTTTGAAGGCATCGCGGAAGGAGGGCTTCTCCGCCACGGTCTCCGCGCGTGCGTTGAATAGCGGCGGGCCGTCCAGATCTTTCTTCCAGTGCGGAATAAGCCCCCAGCGCGCAGGTTCCACGCGAGCGGTATGCTCCTCAACTCGGACGATGGCGATGGTCTGGGTTGGGGCGATGTTATACCGCGCCGGTGGCAGACCTTCCGGTGCGTGGACCTCCGTGATGGACTCCCACGCGCCTACTTGTTCCAGTAGGGACTCGGTGAACAGAACAAATCTTCCGCACATGCCCTTTATTATGGACTACATGTCTGATTTCTGGAGCGCACCCCAACCGTCTGGGCCCTTGTCCTGGACGCAAAACCTCCCCGGGTCAAAATCGATGACCAACCGCGCCCTCATCCTTGCTGCGCTGGCTGACTCCCCGTCTATCATCTATAACCCGCTGGTCTCCCGCGATACCAACCTGATGAAGGAGGCCTTGCAGGCCATGGGCGTGGGTATCTCCGAACAAGGCCCGCATCTTCATGTGACTCCCGGAAAGCTGCATGGAGCGAAGGTAGATTGCGGCCTGGCCGGCACAATTATGCGCTTTTTACCACCGGTGGCAGCGCTAGCGGATGGCCCCGTTGTCATCGACGGTGACCCTTATGCCCGCAATCGCCCCATGTCCACGATGACCGCGGCTCTGCGTGAGCTGGGCGTGGACATTGAGGGCGACAGCCTGCCGCTGACCATCACCCCCCACGGCGTTCCGGAGGGCGGCGAGGTCACCATCGATGCGTCCGCCTCCTCCCAGTTCGTCTCCGGTCTTCTCCTGGCCGGCGCACGCTACCGCAATGGACTGATCGTGCGCCACGAAGGCGGCACAGTGCCCTCCCAGCCACACATCCTGATGACCGTCGGTATGCTGCGCGAAGCCGGTGTCCACGTCGAGGTGGGCGAGGACACCTGGGACGTGCGCCATGGTGAGATTGAGGGCCGCGAGTGGCGTATTGAACCGGATCTTTCCAATGCCGCTCCGTTCCTTGCCGCTGCCGCCGTCTCTGGCGGCAGCGTGAGCATTCCGAACTGGCCGGAGGAAACCCACCAGCCGGGTGATGCCTTCCGAGGCATTCTGGAGCAGATGGGCGCGAAGGTCGAGTATGTCCCGCAGGCTCCCGGCGAAGAGTCTTACCTAAAGGTGACCGGCCCGCAGGAAGGCCCGCGCAGCCTGCGCGGCATCGACCTCGACATGGGCGATATCGGTGAGCTCACCCCCACTGTGGCTGCGCTGTGTGCTCTGGCCTCAACGCCGTCGACGCTGACTGGCATCGCACACCTGCGTGGCCACGAGACGGACCGCCTGGCGGCTCTCGCTGCGGAGATCAACGCCCTTGGTGGCAACGTCACCGAGCTTGACGACGGCCTCCGCATCACCCCTGCCCCACTCCACGGCGGGGTATGGCATTCCTACGCGGATCACCGCATGGCGACAGCCGGAGCCATTATCGGGTTGGCCGTTGACGGCGTCCAGGTCGAGGATATTGACACCACGTCCAAAACTCTGCCTGGCTTTGCTGATATGTGGGAGGCCATGATCCGTGGCTAGGCGCGCAAGCAGCTACGACGAATCCGATGTCCGCATCCGGCCTGGAAAGGGGTCACGACCGCGCACGAAGGACCGCCCGAAGCACAAGGATGCCAAGTTTGGCATGGTCATCACCAAAGACCGCGGGCGCTGGGGTGTCGCGCTTGATAACAACGGCCCCGTGGTTACCGCTATGCGCGCCCGCGAGATGGGCCGCACCCCCGTCGAGGTTGGTGATCGGGTCGGCGTCGTGGGCGATACCTCGGGTAAGAAGGACACCCTCGCGCGCATCGTGAAGCTCGAGGAGCGCCGCTCCGTCCTCCGGCGCACCGCAGATGACACCGACCCTTATGAGCGCATCGTGGTGGCAAACGCCGACCGCCTGCTCATCGTGAGCGCCGTGGCCGATCCGCCGCCGCGCTCCGGGTTCGTGGAACGCGCCTTGATCGCTGCCTTTGCCGGAAATATCCAGCCGGTGCTGTGTCTGACGAAGACAGACCTCACTGATCCCACCCCGTTTGCACAGGAGTTTGCGGATCTGGATGTCACCGTGGTGGAGGCTGGCGTCGACGACGGGCTGGAGCACGTCTGTGCAGCAATCGACGGCCACGTCACCGCCCTCATCGGCCACTCGGGCGTGGGAAAGTCCACCCTCGTGAACCGGCTTGTCCCCGATGCCAACCGGGAGACCGGCGAGGTTTCCGCCGTGGGCAAGGGGCGGCACACGTCGACACAGTCGGTGGCGCTGCGTTTACCCGCTGAAGGAAGCACACCACACGGCGGCTGGATCATTGATACCCCCGGCATCCGCTCCTTCGGCTTAGCCCACATTGACGCGGAGAACGTTATTGAGGTCTTCGACGATCTTGTCGAAGCCATCGAGGACTGCCCGCGTGGCTGCACGCATGCCGGGCCACCCGCGGACCCCGAATGCGGGCTCGACCTAAACATCGAAGAGGGCACGGCTTCTGCGCGCCGTCGCGATGCAGTGCGCACCCTGCTGGCGTCCCTGCGCACCAATGTTGACTGGGCTTAAGGCCCAAAGAGCCTTAAACCCGAAGCTTCCTAAAGGAAGGGGCTTGCGCGTTCTTAAGGCACCAAAGCTTTAGATCGGGAGCATTGCCGTCAGCTGCGGCGGCAGGACGGTCTTCAGGTAGGGGCCTGCCGCGCGAAGAGCCATGAGGAGCACGGCCAAGCCACCGGAAACCCCGAGGATGATAGCGCCGCCCGTGTCAATGTTGGAAGAGGTGTTGCCGCCGCCTTCCTGTTCCTTATTGAGCTCTTCTTTCTTCGCACACGCGTTGAGAGCTTTAACGTAATCAGGTGCAATCTTGCGGAAGGTCTCCACCACCGCAATGTTGTTCTTGGCGCGCTTGGCGGATTCTTCACCACCGAGTTCAGCATCTACCTCATAGCCAGCTAGGGCACGGTAGAGCTCTTCCGACTGATTCTCCACGTCACGTGCACGCTTTTCGGCGTCCTTGGGAAGAATCTTAAGGCCATCCTTCAACAGGCTGCTATCGACATCGTTGTCTTTCGACTCCGCGTTCTTAAGATCGCTCGCCTCCTCCTCGCTCAAGGTAATGGTGCACTTCTCATCCTTGATGGACGTGGTTACGGCTCCGGCCGTGGGGGCAACGACACCGCTGGCTAGGACAGCAACAGACACGGTAGAGGCGGCAACTACCCGGCGAAGACGAGAGGAAGACATGCTGAAGGGACCTTTCGATCAGGCTGACTCTTACCCCTGCAGGCTATCAGCATTTAGCCCAGCTTGGGCAGGTAATCACCGAACTCCTTGTACGCGGCCAGACCGATGCTCACGATGCCGAAAAGGATGGCGATAATAACGCCTGCCGGCCCCTGCGAAGAGCCCTCAAGAATTCGCAACCACGGAGTCTTAGGCATCACGGCCATGTCGGGGTCAGGATTGCTGGGATCCGGCTCGTTGTGAGCCGTTCCCTGAGCAGAGCTCCCCTGCGCAGTCTGAGTAGTCTGCGCTGTCGGCGCTACTGCTTCCTCAGCTCCGGCAGCTGGCGCTGAGACGAGAGATGCGGTGCTCAGGGCCGCAGCGGTGACAAGGCTAGCAAAGCGAGTTGCCTTCATGATGGTGCTCCTTTTCTGGCGACGACAATAAAGTCTCAGATTAGCACCATGCTTGAACCCACGGCGATGAAAGCCCAGAAAATACTTAGAGAAGCTCCACGAGGATAGGCAGTTCAGTCGGGTCATAGAAGGCCATGAAATTATCCAGGGCATCACCGACGGCGAGCTCAGCATCTTCGTCACCAAGGTCGGCGTTATCGATGGCGTCGATAGCCTTGGCAGTAGTGGCTTCGGACTCTTCGATGTCCACGTGGATGGCCTGAAGATTGTCCTTCGTGATGGTCGCGGGATCCAGCGCCACGACCGGTTCCCCCATGTCCGGCTTCGGGGTCACCACGGACTCGTCCACGTCGACGGAAATGACGACTCGGCGGTGCGGAAACTTCTCCTCATCACCGATAGCCAAGAGCCTCAGCGAAGCCATAGATGCTTCGAGGAAAGCGGAGTATTCGATCTCTTCCTCGTCACCCTCGGTGTAGAACTCGCGCAGCGCGGGGGTTAGCGCAAAACCCCAGCCGCTGCGGGCAGTAAGCTGGCCGGTTTCCTCGAGCTCAGCCAACATGGAAAAGGTTGCCGGCAGGAAGACGCGCACATCCTTCGACACTTAGAACTCACCTTCAATGTCGAAGACTGCCTGAACCTCTACGCTCGTGCGGTCGAAGACGGTGTAGAGCATGCCGACCATGCCGTTTTCCACCGCCGCACGTACGTTAACGATGGAGTCATCCACCATGACACAGTCATTAATCGGCAGATCAATGGCATCCGCTGCGGCTTGGAAAGCAGCGCGCTCCGGCTTCTCAGCGCCGACCTCACCAGAAAGCACAACGGCATCAACGATGCCGCGGTATTCCCACTCACGAATGTGCTCAGCGCCCGGGCCGCCCGGATCGTTGGAAAGGATTGCGGTGGCAACTCCGTTTGATTTCGCGGCGGCGAACAGATCCCGCCAGCGCTTGACGTCTTCTTCGGTGCCGTCAAGAACGCCTACAAAATCGACGATGAGTCCACGCATATTATCTACCCTTCGCATTGAACTGTGTTTATCGTCCGAAAGTATAGCGAACATACCGCCCGCCCGCTCTCACCGGCTTATGCACTGCAGTGCTCTGGCCGCATATAGGCCTACCGTGGCACAATGAACGTGCGTCCACCTTCCTTCACCGCGCCCGCCCCGAACCTAGCCTTCGCGCACTCCTCCGCCCCGCTTATCGCGGAAGAGGACGCGATCCCCATGTACACCCCCATCCCTGGGATGAGCCATTTGCAGCTGTATGTTGCCCCACAGCGTATCCGTTACGAGCGTCAACCTACTGCGGGTGACCTCGCTACGCGGAAAGAGATCCACGGGCTTGTAGTCATAGTTCTAGAAGTTGCCGCCGCGCTGCGGCCTTTAAGCCACCTCAACAACCCACGTTTTGCACCGGAAATTGCAAACCATGTCCGCGCTTGGCGGAAGGCCCAGGCGTCCTCGGAGTGGCGCGGAGGGATGGCGCTGCGTAGCTTGCATGCGCGCTCGAATGGCGAGTTCTTCGGCTCGGTGCTCATGGGATCGACGCGACGCGCCTTTACCGGCGCCGCCGTTGGACGGCACCTGAGTTCCTTCCGGTTGCTTTCAGTCGGCATACATCCCCACGGCAACGGGGAGCCGGAAGTTTAGAAAAGCGACCCCAGCTTGATCAAGATTGGCGTCCAGTCGATGCCCGCGAATGCAGCGGAAGCACTCACCAAAGCCAAACTGATACCGCCGAACATCGTGGCCCCCACTACCGGTGATTTCTTGGTGGTTTCTTCCGCACTTTCCGGCGTGGCCACTGCGCCACACTCGGTGGGAACAATGTCCTGGGAGCTGAGGACCGTGTCCTTGGCGGATTCATCTCCCTGCGAGCTCAAGACAGAAGAGAGCTGGCACTGTTCTTCGGGAGCAAGCTCCACAGCAGATGCAGCCGCGCCGCCACCCAGCAGGGTGGCAGATGCGAACACGGATAGACCTACTCGCACAGACAAGCGGCGCATACTCACTCAACCTCCGAAGAATAATAATTACTAATTTGCCAGTATATACCTAAGTGCCTCCAATAAAAAAGACGCCGCGGGGAGTACTTCCCACACGGCGCCTCGCTGCACCTCAGCGCTCAATAACGCTGTGGCGTTGGCATTTACTAGGCTTCCGCCTCGTCCGCGGCGTTCGCCTCTTCCTGAGCCTTGAACTGCTTACGCAACATAAACAGCTGGCGCACAGTTTCTTCCTTCACAGCTTCGTTCATGGCGTTGAACATGTCGCCGCCCTCCTTCTGGTATTCCACCAGAGGATCACGTTGTGCCATTGCACGCAGACCAATGCCCTCCTTGAGGTAGTCCATCTCATAGAGGTGCTCACGCCACTTCTGATCAATGATCGGCAAGATGATCATGCGCTCTGCATTGCGCATCTGGCTCTCGCCGCCGATGGCGCTGACAGACTCTTCAAGTTTGTCGTACTCGGAGTTGGCATCAGCCACCAGTGCATCGCGCAGCTGATCGGCGGAGATTTCGCCGGCGGAGCCGTACTCGGTACCGTCGACAAGCTCCTCATGCGTCTTGGTCGGCCCATACAGGGACTCCAAGGCATTCCACAGCTCGTCCAGGTTCCAATCCTCCACATAGCCGGTGGCCGTAGCACCCGCCACGTAGGCAGACACGGTGTCGTCGATCATCTCGCGGATGTTGTCCTTGATGTCGCTGGCCTCAAGGATGTCGTGGCGGGTAGCGTAAACCACCTTGCGCTGTTCGTTCAGCACCTCGTCGTACTTGAGCACGTTCTTACGCATCTCAAAGTTCTGGTTCTCAACCTGCGCCTGTGCGCCCTTAATGGAGTTGGACACCATCTTGGCCTCAATTGGCACATCATCTGGCACGTTGAGGCGGTTCATCATGTTCTCCATGGACTGGCCCACGAAGCGCACCATGAGCTCATCACGCATGGACAGGTAGAAGCGGGTCTCGCCCGGGTCACCCTGGCGTCCGGTACGGCCGCGCAGCTGGTTATCAATACGACGCGACTCGTGGCGCTCGGTGCCCAGCACGTACAGTCCGCCGGCCTCGCGGACCTGGTCACCCAGCTTCTTGGAGTGTTCCTTTTCGCGATCGATTTCGGCGTCCCAGGCCTCCTGGTACTTCTCTTCATCTTCGAAGGGATCGAGGCCGCGATCGCGCAGCTTTTCATCCAGGATGACCTCGGGGTTACCGCCGAGCACGATATCGGTACCACGGCCGGCCATGTTGGTGGCTACGGTAACGGTGCCGGGGCGGCCGGCACGGGCGACGATCTGGCCCTCTTCCTCGTGGTGCTTGGCGTTAAGCACCGAGTGCTTGATTCCGCGCTTGCTCAACAACTGGGAGAGGTATTCGGAGCGCTCCACCGAGGTTGTACCCACCAGCACCGGCTGGCCTGCGGCGACGTGTTCCTCAATGTCATCAACCACCGCGGCGAACTTCGCCTCCTGGGTCTTGTAGATACGGTCGGAGTGGTCGATACGTTGGTTCGGCTTGTTGGTCGGAATGGGCACCACATCGAGACCATAGATGGAGTGCAGCTCGGCTGCCTCGGTCTCTGCGGTACCGGTCATGCCGGAAATCTTCTCGTACAGGCGGAAGTAGTTCTGGAGCGTAACGGTGGCCAGAGTCTGGTTCTCGTTCTTAATCTCCACATTTTCCTTAGCCTCAATGGCCTGGTGCATGCCCTCGTTATAGCGACGGCCAGCAAGCACGCGGCCGGTGAAGCTATCCACGATGAGAACCTCGCCGTTGCGGACGATGTAGTCCTTATCGCGGGTGAAAAGCTCCTTGGCCTTCAGGGCGTTGTTGAGGTAGGACACCAGCTGGGAATGCTCTGGGGCGTAGAGGTTCTCAATGCCCAGCTGGTCCTCAACGAATTCCACGCCTTCCTCCAGCACACCGATGGTGCGCTTCTTGTGGTCCACCTCGTAGTGGATACCTTCGCGCATCTTCGGCGCCAGCTGGGAGAAGACGCCGTAGAACTGGGAGGAGCCGTCAACCGGACCGGAAATGATGAGCGGGGTACGGGCCTCATCGATAAGGATGGAGTCAACCTCATCCACGATGCAGAAATTATGGCCGCGCTGGACCGTGTCATTGAGCGAGCGGACCATGTTGTCGCGGAGGTAGTCAAAGCCCAGCTCGTTGTTGGTGCCGTACGTAATATCGCACGCATATGCTTCCTTGCGATCCGCAGGGCGCATCTCAGAAAGGATGACGCCCACGGTAAGGCCCAGCCAGCGGTGGACACGGCCCATCATCTCGGCGTCACGCTTGGCCAGGTAATCGTTGACCGTCACGATGTGCACGCCCTTGCCCTCCAGCGCGTTGAGGTAGGCCGGCAGCAAGGAGGTCAGGGTCTTGCCCTCACCGGTGCGCATTTCGGCGACGTTGCCGAAGTGCAGGGCTGCACCGCCCATGATCTGCACCTTGTAGTGCTTCTGGTCGAGCACTCGCCAGGCTGCCTCACGCACGGTGGCAAATGCTTCGAGAAGAATGTCATTCATCTTCTCGCCGTCCGCCAGGCGCTTCTTAAACTCGTCGGTCTTAGCCTTTAGCTCATCATCCGACAGCGCCGCGAATTTATCTTCTAGGGCAATAACATCATCTGCAATTTTAGCCAGGCGCTTGACGGTGCGTCCCTCACCGGCACGGAGCAGCTTGGAAAGTCCAAACACGTCTAGATAATCCTTCTTGTCGCGACAAATAAGTTAACTCGTCGCCATTGTACTCACTAGCTTTTCTGTAACGATTCGACACCCAACCCAAAGTGCGAATCCGGCCACTGCCCCGCGCCCCTCTTGCGGCCGCCTCCTCCCCACGCAGAGCGCGGGAGATGGGGATTAATGGATGTTAATAGAGACTTAAGAAAGCTCCCTGCCCCGCTGCGCGCGTGCGCTGCGGGGCAGGGAGCCTGTGGGCCGGAGAGCTAAGGCCCTTGAAGGATTAGGCCTTAAGCATCAGCATCCGTCAGGGAGATGAGACCGTAGTCGAATGCGTGGCGGCGGTAAACCACGGAAGGCTTGTTGTTCTCTTCGTTGATGAAGAGGTAGAAGTCGTGGCCAACCAGCTCCATCTCGCTGAGTGCATCATCAACAGACATCGGGGTGGCTGGGTGCTCCTTGAAGCGCACAACCTGGCCCGGGCGAACGTCCTCGACGGTCTCTGCGTAGGGGTCGATGTAGCGCTCTTCCTTGGCCGGCTTGGCTGCTTCAGCCTCGGCGACCAGCTCAGCAGCAATCTCACCAGTACCCTTCTGAGCGCGGTGGCCGGACTTCACGTTCTCGCGACG
The DNA here is from genome assembly GCF_023574125.1 of Corynebacterium intestinale. NCBI lineage: Bacteria > Bacillati > Actinomycetota > Actinomycetes > Mycobacteriales > Corynebacteriaceae > Corynebacterium > Corynebacterium intestinale. The sequence goes on along the minus strand of NZ_JAMKFF010000008.1, from coordinate 115,093 downwards.
TACCTTGACCTTGCGCAGGGAGCGCTCCATCTTGCCCAGGGCTGTTTCGAGCGCCGCGTAGAAGGAATCTTCCTTGGCCTCGGCGCGTGCGATGTGGCCCTTACCAGTGGCGGTGATCTGCAGGCGCTCAGCCTCGGACTCGCGGCGCGGGTTCGGCTCGTGCTGCAGCTCCACGTGGAAGAACGTCAGGGTCGGATCAAGACGCTCGATCTTGGCCAGCTTTTCAGTGACGCGATCCTGGAAGTGCTCCGGAACCTCCACGTTGCGGCCGGTGATGGTGACCTGAGCGTTGGTCTGCTGGGACATTAAATGCCTCCCTATTCTCGTGGGGACTGAATGACTGCACATTCTGCGGACGCTCACAATCCTGTGATGAGGGGCTTGGCGCCCGCTTCCCTGTGACACCCCTCATGCTACCACTGGTCATAACCAACCCGGTCAGTGGCCCCCTCTGTGCATGCTTGGCGACGCCCCGCCCTACGCGTCTGCCAGCACAATCGCGCCGGCCACGTCACCCCCGATGGCCCACACGCGAGCGGCGCTGGCGCGAAGAGTCGCTCCGGTCGTGATGACGTCGTCGACAAGCAGCACACTGCGTCCCACCAGCTCGCGGGCGCAGGGCCGCAAGAGCACAGCATTGCGCATATTGTCGGCGCGTTCCACCGCGCCGAGCTGCGACTGGTCCGCACTACCTTCGGCCGTGCTCAAGGCATTGACCACGTCCCAGCCCGGAAGCCGGGCGGACGCCGCCTGGCACAGCGCAGCGACGGGATCACCACCGCGCTGGCGGGCCGACGACGCGCGTGTGGGCGCCGGCACGAGCAGCGCGGTCTCCGGAATATCGCCGCGTGCGCGCAGGTACTCGACGCCGGCAGCCAACACCGCACCGAGGTGAGCTCGCACCGCCTGGTGCCCGCGTTCCTTCATAGCGATGATGACCCCACGGCGAGTATCGGAATAGGGGCCAAGGGCCCAGGCCGGAAAACCTAGGGGTTGCGGGCGTTCCACGCGGCGTGGCACCTGTCGAAGGTGTTCCTGGCAGGCCGTGCACAGCACCCCGCCTGCGGTGGTCTCACCGCCACACCCCGCGCACGGGCGCGGCAGAAACAGTTCCAGAAGTGCGGCGGCGGCCTCCCCTATCCCCCGGTTTTTCGGCATGCTCCCCACTCTAGCGCGACTCTAGCGCGCGATGATGGGTGAGGAGCGCACGCCCTGCAGACCTTCGACCTCACGCCAATAGGAGCGCTCGGACCCGCCCGCAGGAAGCTGCAACAGGGCGTGCGCATCGGTGACGTAGTGCGTCGACAGTGAGGACGCCACCGCCACCACGGGCGCGGTGATGTTTCCGGTAGGCAGTGTTGTTGCCGAAGAACCATCTTGCTCGATGCGCCACACCGGAGAATTCGAAGCGGAGGTACCCACGAGCAGGGAGCCGTCCGTCTGCCACTCCACCGACAGCGCCGAACCGGTCAGCTCCGGGCCCACCTGGTGGACGTTGACTATGCGGCGCTCTCCCGACGTCGCGCGGGCAACCACGCCGGTGTACACGCTGCCGTCGATAATCATGGCGATGCGTGCTCCCGTGAGTGACAGACGGATGACCGAAATCTCTCCCTCCACGTTCTCCAACGCGGAGGTGTCAACCTCGGCGGTGCTCAGCTCTCCGGTGGCCGGAGAACGCGTCACGCGGACCACGTGTTTGCCGTCGACGACGGTCCACGCCACCTGGCCGCCCACCTCAAAAGTGGGGCGGGCCAAAGTCTCGCCCTTGATCGAATTCTCGAGCTCGTGGCCAAGCTCGCCCATCGTTAGCTGCGACTCCTTCTCGGAGCGCTTGCGCACGGCGGCCACCATCCCCTCATCGGAGATATCGGCGGACTGAATGTCATGAATCTGCCCGGCCATGCCCGGCACCTCGGCGCTGCCTTCACCCTTAACCTCAAGCAGCGAACCATCGTTGACTGCATAAAGCTTGGGCACCGATTGGGCGGCTACCTCGGGGTTAAACTCCGCGAAATCATCAATGGTCATCTCCTCCATGCCATCCACAAGCGGGCTGCCATCGATGGTGGCGCGGACGGAGTTCGTGATCTCGGCGTTGTTGAGGGTCCACACCAGTTGGGCGGCGAACTTAAGGCGCTCCTCCTGAGTCATCGAGGCCATGCCGCTGAACTCATAGACTCCATCATTGATTCCCAAGAAGGTGGCGTCCTTGGGGATCAGGCTGGAGGTTGCTGGCGCGATATCGGAAGATGGTCCCTGCAGCAAAAGCGTGACCAGCTCCGAGGCAATCGAATCCTTTCCCGAATAAAGCCAGCGACGATCCGCCACAAGCAGGCGTTGAGTCGTATCGAAAAAGTACAGCGACTGCGGCCGATAGCGATTGCGCAATTCGGTGCGCTCAATCACGGCACCGGTAGGCAGATCCGTAATGCGCCATTGCCCATTGAATTGGCGCAGTCGAACGGTCGCCTCAAGACGCGAGTTATCGGGGACATAGGCCCCGCCATTGGCCAGACGGCCGATGATATTGCCGCGCACCGAATACTCCAGGGCACCGTCCTCCATGTTCGAGGTCACCAGATCGATGGAATCCACCACGAGAACGGTGTCAGTAGGGTCCCACGAGTTGGCTATCTCAGAGGAAAGGAAGGTGCGTGCGGCAGCGTAGTTGCCGGTGGGAATCGCCACGGCCGAATAGAAGTCACGGACAAGCAAGTCAGGTTCGCTATCGGCGCGCGGCTCGACGACGGCATCGTCGGCCCGGTCATGCGGTTCGAAGGTACTAATAACCTGTGGATCGGTGTTATGCGGCAACGTCGAACAACCAACGAGAGCGGTGAGTGCGACGCAACTGAGTACTGCGAGCGGGCGGCGGGCTGAAATCATCGCTGAGCCTCCTCCTCGAAGTCGGGCACGCTGTCTTGGTTAAAAGGCGGCTCCACAGCGCGGGCCTCACGCTCGGAGGGCCACACAATCCCGTTGTCCGTTTCTGCTTTAACCGCAGGAGCCTCCGGATCAGCGCTCAGCTCAAGAGCGGATTGTTCCTCTGCTTCTATGGGCTTCGGTGCCCCCGGCACTTCCAGAGCAATGGGCTCGGACTCCACCTGCTGCCCCGGAGTGCGTGGAAGGATCAATCGGAAGCGCGAACCGACGCCGTAGTAGCCGATGGCGTCGAGCGTGCCGCCATGGAGCACGGCATCCTCGCGAGCGATGGCAAGGCCCAAGCCGGTTCCACCAGAATGGCGCTTGCGCGAAGAATCCGCGCGCCAGAAGCGGTTGAACACCAGCTCTTCTTGGCCTTCCTTGAGACCCACGCCGGAGTCGGTGACGGCGATGCCGACGGCATCCTCAGTCGCGCCGACGTCCACGATGACGGGATTGCCCTCAGAGTGGTCGATGGCGTTCGCAAGCAGGTTGCGCAGGATGCGCTCGACGCGACGCGAATCGCATTCCACGGCGACGGGTTCCTCCGGCACATGAACGACGACCTCCACTCCGAGCTCCGAGGCGAGGTGCTCCACTTGGCTTAGCGCGGAGTCCACGCAGGAGCGAATGTCGATGGATGCCGTGGAGAGGTCAGCCACGCCGGCATCGTGGCGAGAGATCTCCAACAGGTCCGCGAGCAAGTCCTCGAAGCGGTCCAGCTCCTTGATGAGCAGCTCCGCCGAGCGCTTGGTGTAGGGGTTGAATTCATCCGCATCTTCCGCGATGACATCCGCCGCCATGCGCACCGTTGTCAATGGCGTGCGCAGCTCGTGGGACACGTCAGAAGTGAACTGCCGCTGGAGATCGCCATACTCCTCCAGTTGGGTGATCTGCTTAGACAGCTTATCTGCCATGTCGTTAAAGGAGGAGGCGAGGCGGCCCATTTCATCGTCTGAGTTGACCACCATGCGCTCACGCAGGTGGCCGGCAGCAAAGCGCTGCGCAATACGCGAGGCGGAGCGAATCGGGACGATCACCTGCTGGGTGGCCAGCCAGGCGATGCCGACGAGGAGGACAACCACCACCACTCCGGCAGCCGAGAGCAAACCACGCATGAGCGCCATCGCGGATTCCTCAGATTCCATGGACAACACGAGGTAGACCTGGGTATTCGGGATGTCGCTTTCAATGGGCGTGCCCACCATCAGCGCGTTGTAGGTTGCTCCCGATTGCTGGTCCACCGTGGCGTATTGCTGCACGACTTGGCCCCGGCCAACGAGCTCGCGCATCCCGTCGGGGATGCGGTAGCCCTCCGGGGACGTCGTGGCCGTGCCGTCGGAATTCTCCACGACGATGACTGGTTCATACACGGCCTGGGCGTCGAGTTGTTGCGCCGATAATTGGCCCAAGGCGGCGCGTGCAGAATTGATGCGCACCTGCGTTGAGTTTGCCGTACCGGTGGCATCGATCTGCTGTTCCACGGCCACACGGGCGCGATCGAGCTCCTGTAGCGCCGTGTCCTCCTTCTGGCTCACTAGTTGCTGCGTCAGCACTGACACCAGCGCGTAGGCCAGGATGATCATGACCACCGTGGAAGCCACCAGCATCATGCCCAGGACACGTGTCTGCAGGGAGGTGCGCCAGCGCTCGACGACGCCATCCCGGACTCGCCTTAACCAACCAAAAATAGCGGCAGTCCTTTACTCGGCGGTTTTCCCGGTCTTATACCCCACGCCGCGCACGGTGAGGACGATACGCGGATCCTCGGGGTCGTGCTCAATCTTCGCGCGCAGGCGCTGGACGTGCACATTGACGAGGCGCGTATCGGACGCGTGGCGGTAACCCCAGACAGATTCAAGCAGCGCCTCGCGAGTATGCACCTGGCCGGGCTTGCGCGCCATCTCCAGAAGAAGGTCGAACTCCAGCGGAGTCAGCGAGATCTCCTCGCCGCCCTTGCGGGTAACGGTGTGCTCGGGGACGTCGATAAGCAGGTCCCCCACCTCAATAATTTCTCCCGTGCCCCCATCGATTCGACGCAGGCGCGCGCGGATACGGGCGATGAGCTCCTTCGGCTTGAAGGGCTTGGTGATGTAATCATCCGCACCCGATTCGAGGCCGAGAACCACATCAACGGTGTCTGTCTTCGCCGTCAGCATGACGATGGGCACCGAGGACTCAGTACGAATGGCGCGGCAAATATCCACGCCATTCATGCCCGGAAGCATGAGATCCAACAGGATCAGATCCGGGTCATGCTCGCGGAAGGCCGGGATCGCCTCATTTCCATCGTTAACGGCAATAGGCTCCAGCCCTTCTGCCTCGAGCACGATGGTGAGCATTTCGGCGATTGCCGGGTCATCATCCACGACCAAGATTTTCGGTGCCACTTTATTGTTCTCCTACAAGCTCCTTGACAGCTTGGATAATCATATCGGCATCCGCGGTGGCGATCCACCGCCCTGCCCACTGCTGCTCTGCTAAGCGACGGTAGGCGGCCGCCGTGCGAGACTGCAACGCGGCATCGCGCTCATAGCGGTCGCGGTTGCGCCCTTCATCCTCTGCTGCACGGGCCACGGCACGCTGACCGGCAAGGGCGACGTCGGTATCCAAAAAGATCTGCAGCTGCGGCACCGGCAGGCCGAAGCGTTCAAACTCGAGCTCATAGATCCAATCGACGATGAGCTCACCGCCGACCCGCGCGGCGGAATACGCAGCGTTGGACGCCACATAGCGATCCAAGATGAGCAGGCTATCCGTGGACTCAGCGGCGGCAAGGAGCTGCTCTTTGGCTCCGTGCCGATCCAGCGCAAAGAGCGTAGCCATTCCATAGACCGAATCGGTCAGATCCCCCATACGCCCATACAGGGCCTCCTGCGCGAGCTGCGCATGGATGGACTCTTCGTAGCGGGGAAAGCTCAAGACTTCGACATCGCAGGCTAGTTCTTCCCGCAGGCGCTGGGTAATGGTGTTTTTACCCGCGCCATCGATTCCTTCAATACTGATCAGCATGCTGTTATATCTAGCGTGTACCTAGTGCTGCCGTTAGGACAAGGCCTCGATGAAGGGCTCGAGGTCGTAGTCTTCCTCGACCTCTTCGAGCAACTCCAGGGCATGTTCGTTGAGGTTTTCGCTGCCGGATCCGGCGAGATCCCGGATGAAGGGATAGTCTTCGACGACTTCTCCGGCGCTGAACGGGGCGCCTGCCCAGATCGCGGCTATCGTGGCCGCCGCCAAGGCGTTACGCTGCTCCTCCTCGGTCTGTTCTTCGCCCGAGACCGCAAGCGCGCAGGCATCATCTACCGCGGCAACGATTTCTTCATCCTCAAGGTCTGCCAGTTCATCCAGGAAGTCGACGTTGACCTCGTCGGCGAAGATGTCCTCATCCCATGAGCTCATTGCTTTCTCCTTCATCCTTAAGTGAATTAGGGGTCTGTGTTTTTATCCGCGTTCGTGTATCCACGGTGGGCCGGTGCAGCTTCGCGGGCGGGCGCTCCGCGCAGCCGGTATCTAATCCAATTTCTACCATTCTTTAGATGCCCTCATGCAAGGCTTCGGTCAAGAGCGCGGTTTTATTACGGTCACATCGCTCCGTGCCGTCTTCCGACTGCCTCTCCTCCTGTCCTCCTCCATATGCTGCATTTCGCCCACTGCCCTATGCCACGCCTAAACGGGGAATTTTGCCCAGGCCATTTACTATCTCCGGATTCGTGTTATCGTTGTTACCGACTTGTGACATTTACGCAGGCTTTTGTGCAGGAAGGAGAGCACCCCGCATGACGAGCAGTTCACGCCGCATCTTGGTCTTTGTCGCGGCCGGCCTCCTCTGTGCCGTCGCCGTAGGCGTCGCAGTGTGGCGCATGAGCGCGCCCGAATCCGTCGTGTCTAAGCCCTCCGCTGCCACCGCCGTGTCGAGCACCGCGTCTTCCGCTCCCTCGACAACGCATTCCTATACCACCACGGCTGCCCCGACATCCACGCAACCGAAGCAATCGAAAACTAATGTCGCCGCGCCGGCGGAGGATCCCTACCTGGCACCGAATGCCGTGGTGAACCGCACGGAGCCGGTTGGCCCCACGGCCGTCTACCGCCCGGACAATGTTTCCTCACTGCAGAACCAGCAGCCGCAGGCAACTCCGAACAATCCGTACCCGCAGGCGCCGGTCAGCACGGCCCCTGCCGTGCCGCCAACGGACGGCTCTACTCCGGCCTCCGAAACACCGATTCCGGGTACTCCTCAGCAAAGCTCCGAGCCCACTCAGCCGTCGGCCACGCCGGAATCTCAGACCGCCGTGCCGCAAGAGGGCCCAGTGGAGGACCAGGACGGCAACCAGCCCGCTGAGCAGCCGCAACCCAAGGAACCTACGCCCTCGCAGAACACTGGAGTTCCTGAACCGCTTGGCTCCTTCATCCCGCACCCCGCCGGGTTCACTCAGAACGCGCCCGCGCCTGATGCGGAGCCGAAAGCGCAACAGGGCGAGCCTATCGATGCCGCTCCACAGGGCGGCGAGGTACAAGGCGCCGATGTAGTGGAAGCAGTGGAGCGCGAATCCGCGGCTTACCGCACCAACGAGGCCGCCCCGACTCCCGCCGCGCCGACGGATGATGCTCCCGCGGCGGAAGAGCCTTCCGCAGCGACCCCCACCGCTGCTCATTTAGCCGACAACGGCGAAACTACCGCCGCATCAGCATTGACGCAGTCCGCCTAATACCCGCGCCGTTAACTCAACGGCAGCAGAGTTAACGAAACAGCCGCAGACTAAACGCGGGCGATAAACACCTCGGCGTCTTCGCCACCGGTGGAACGAACGATGGCGGCCGGGTCGCTAGCGGGAATCCACGCCGCGTGACCCGCGCCAAGGCTGACGTTTTCTGCCTCGGCATTGCTCAGTGCCACCGAGCCGGAGGTGCACAACACAATCATGGGGCCATCGCTGTCGACCTCGACACTCTCCTCACCAGAAAGCTCGACGCGATCCAGCAGGAACTCCTCAATCGGCACTGGGTAGGACCATGCCTCTGCACCCTTTATGCCTCCTGTCTCGGCTGCGTCTTTCAGGTCCACGCGCGGATCTTCTGCCGCCTGGTAGGTGAGGACTTTAACCAGCTCGGGGACGTCAACAAACTTCGGGGTCAGGCCACCGCGCAGCACGTTATCGGAGTTAGCCATGATCTCTACACCCAGGCCAGAGACATAGGCATGCAGCTGCCCAGCGTCAAGGTAAATCGCCTCCCCCGGCTGCAGGACGATGTGATTGAGCAGCAACGCGCCCAACACGCCGATATCCCCCGGATATTGCTCGTTGAGCTTGGCCACGGTTGCCATCACGGTGGCCATCCACGGCTCGCCCACCTGGTTGCCGCGCAGGCGCTCGCCCGCCGCTACCACCGCGCTGATCAGCTCCTTGCGCTTGGCACCCGGGATCGTAATCCACGTGGTAAACAGCGCGCGGAGGCTGTCGCCTTCAGCGGCAGGATCGGTGTCGAGCATGCCCTCGTAGTGAGCCAGTTCTTCGCAGTCCAAGGCCGCAAAGAGGCTGCGGGTCTGCGCTAGCGGACGGAAACCCGCCATGGCGTAGAACTCCGTGAGCGCCACGATGAGCTCTGGCTTGTGGTTGTCATCCTTGTAGTTGCGGTTTGACGCCGTGAGGTCGATTCCCGCCGCGTTCTCGCGGGCGAAACCTTCCTCGGCCTGCTGCTTCGAAGGGTGCGCCTGCAGCGACAGCGGCTCTGCAGCCGCCAAAATCTTCAGCAAGAAGGGAAGGCCGGCGCCATACTTGTCAGCCACCCGCTGCCCCAGCTGGCCTTGCGGATCCGCCGCGATGATCTCATCCAGCTTTTCTCCCTCAATCGTTGAGGGATCCGCCGGGTGCGCACCAAACCACAGCTCAGCAACCGGGCTTTGAGCCTCGGGCTCGCCGAGCAGCGTCGGAATCAGCGTGCGCGAGCCCCACGAGTAATTGCGGGCAGCACTGGTGAGCAACTTCATTGACTTCCTCTATTTCACGTCGTAGGCGGTCGCGGCATAACTGCGCGTAATCAACTGCAGCGCGCGGGCCAATTCCCCACAGGAGGTATCGGCGCTCGCCGCTGCGAACGAGTGGGGAAGGTTCGCCTCTTCCTGTCCCCATAAAACAACTTTCAAGGGTACCAAAGGCTCCTCCGATTCAAACGGGTCATAGAAGATGTCCGTCGGATTTGTCTGCAGAATCGGCCCTAAGCCTTCCGCGTCGACGACGGTCCCGCCTAGCCCATGGACTGCCCACAGCGCGCCCGCCATGCGGGCAACGAGAGCGTCGAGGTGCACCCGCGTGCGCTCCTCCGAGAACGCATAGGGATCGGGTCCACAGCTGTGGATGATTCGTCCGCCTTCCACAAATTCACGCAACGCGCGCCCGGGGTTCGTCGTGGAATCGCGCTGCTGTGACAGCGCTTCCAGCTCGCGGTCCACGGCATCGGCAACGTCCTCCAACCGGCGGGAGACCAACACCGGGTCTTCGCTTAACACCGCGCTCACCGCATGCACGGCTGTGATGGCGCGCACCGGTGAAATCCCTTCGGCCGTGGGAAGGGTGTCGATGACAACGGTGTCCTCAGGAGCATCCTCGATTTCATTCAGCAGAATCGTCGTCGCACCTCGGCGCGCGGCGTCGTGCAGCGCGCGCTCTGCCCATGGGCTATCCCCCGCCACCACCACGACGTCGAGGGCACCGACAAAGAGCGGCAGCGATTCGCTGACCATGATGGGAACCTCAGCGGGCTCGGCTAGGCCCACGGCGACGTGGGCAGCGGCGCGGGAAACCTGGTCAGCGGCAAGGACGACGATGCTGCGCGGGCGCAGCCCACCCAGCACGCGAGCCAGCTCCGGTACGGCGGCGGCCACCACGCGAGCTTGCGCACCTTCGTGGGCGATGTCAAAGAAGCTCACGGATTCGGGGTCATAGGAAGTCATAAGCCCGAGCATAGCTAGGATGAGTGGCCATGAGCATTCATCCGGTAGTCCTTGTCGGCGGCGGCCCTGGCGCGTGGGATCTCATCACCGTGCGCGGCATGCGGGCGCTGCAGGAAGCCGAGGTCATCGTGGCTGATCACCTCGGCCCCACCGCCCAGCTGGATAAGCTGTGTGATGTTGACGCCAAGGAGCTTATCGACGTCTCCAAGATCCCCTACCGCGCCCAAGTGGCCCAGGAGCGCATCAACGAGATCCTCATCGAGCACGCCCAGGCAGGCCGCCGCGTGGTGCGTCTGAAGGGCGGCGATCCTTATGTATTTGGTCGCGGCTTCGAAGAGCTCACCGCACTTACCGCCGCGGGTCTCCCGGTGGAGGTCATCCCCGGAGTGACCTCGGCGGTGGCCGTCCCTGCGCTGGCAGGAACGCCGGTGACCCATCGTGGTGTCGTCCATGCCTTCACGGTGGTCTCTGGGCACCTGCCGCCAGGCCACCCCAAGTCCTTGGTGGATTGGGCAGCACTAGCGCGGTCTGGAGCCACGCTTTCGGTCATCATGGGCGTGAAGAACGCGGCGGCCATTGCCACCGCGCTGATCGACGCCTCCCTCTCACCCCACACCCCCGTGCACATCATCCAGGAGGGCACCCTCGACGGTGAGCGGGCCTTCCACTGCGAGCTCGCCGAACTAGGACCCACAATGGAGGAAAACTCGGTGGCTCCACCAGCGGTCATTGTTATCGGCAAGGTCGCCGGGCTCTAATCAGCGCCAATACGGCACGTTCCTAGGATCGCGGCGAGCTCGCGCCGACGGGTTCTGAATCCTCCGCAGGAGTGCCGACCGGAAAGCCATCGCGTCCGGTCGGCTCCGTGGTTTCGACAACGCGGCTGCCGCCCCGCTGGGGCGCGGTGCTGGCACCGCTGTGCTCGTTTTCCTTGCCGCCAGCGCGGCGCGCACGGCGGGCGTTTCCCCACACAGTCACCGCCACGCCCAGAACGAGCGCGATGAACTGCACGATGAGGGTCTGCGGATGCTGCAGGGCCCACCCCAAAGCTTTGGGGATGTTGAGCGCCACGATGGCAGTTCCGACGAATCCACCGAGGAGTGTGGGATTGATGCGGGAAATGAGCCACGCCGCAACCGGCGCAGTGATCGCCCCGCCGACAAGCAGGGCCACGACCGCGGCAGCGTTGGCCACGATTTCTTCCCAGAGGCCAACGATGAAGCCTGCCGTCGCGCCAAAGGTAACAAGGAATTCTGCGGTGTTGACGGTGCCGACAATGCGCCGCGGTTGTTCGCGGCCAACCGCCATGAGCGTCGAGGTGGAAATCGGCCCCCATCCGCCGCCACCCGAGGCGTCGACGAAGCCTCCCACCACGCCGAGGCCTGCGAGGAACGGTGTCGAATGCGGGCGGGATTCCCGGGGTGCGGCGCTTGGCGTTCGCGAAAAGCGCCACACCAGATTGATCCCCAAGGCGATGAGGATGGCGGCGGTCACCGGTGCGGCGGCTTCCAAGGAAAGGTTCGACAAAACCGTCGCCCCGACGAAGGCAGACAAGCCTCCCGGCACACCGAGCTTGAGCACCGTGGGCCAATGCACGTTTCCGAAGCGCCAGTGGCTAATTCCGGAGACCAGGGTGGTGCCGAGCTCCGAGGTGTGCACCACCGCAGAGGCTGTTGCCGGCCCCAGACCAGCCAGCAACAGGATGGTGGTAGAGGTTACGCCAAAGCCCATCCCGATGCCGCCGTCGACAAGCTGCGCGGCAGCACCCGCCAGCGCGATAAGGATGAGGCTACGCATGGGCCACCTCCGCATAGCGATGGGACACAATGCCGGCGAGGGCCTCCCCTAGTGGAGGGAGCACACGCCTGGGCTGCTCGCTGGTATGGCCAGAAAACCCTTGGAGGCGCTCCAAGAGCAGGCCGGGACTCACGAAGAGCGGCACGACGACCTGCTGGCTCCCCTCCGGCCCCACGGGCCGGCGCTCGCCGCGCGTAGCAAAAGAGACCTCCGCCGCGCAGCCGGTGAGCTCGCCCACACGCCTTGCTAGGTCAGCCACCGCGGCATTGGCGCGCTCATCGGAGGAACCGACGGAATACACCACGACGGTATCCGTTCCTTCCGGCACCTGCTGCGCGAGCAGCCTTGCCATATCCTCCCCGGTGCCGAGGCCGCGTGCTTGGCGGAGGGTGACTCCGGAGGCCGCGGAGGCCTGGGCCAGTGCAGCGGGGACGTCGACGCGCTGGTGGTAGCCCTCTGTAAAAAGCAAGGGCACAACAATCGCCTCGCGCACGCCTTGTTCAGCAAGGTTGTGCGCGGCCTCTTCGAGGGGAGGATCGTTGAACTCGAGGTGCGCGGCGGTGGCTGGCGCACCGGCAAGCTCGCCGGCAGCGCGGGTCAGGGCCGCCACGCTCGCTGCGGCCGCGGGATGGCGCGAGCCGTGCGAGAGGGTCAGCAGTGCGGTGGTGGAATTCGGGGCTGTCATGACTGGGCGGTGTCCTTTTCCTAGGCGGTGGCGGTGGAGTGGCCGCGGCGAGCGAGGGAGCGCTGCAAAGCCTCCGTTGAGGACACCGCCGGCGCGGGCGCTACGGGGGCATCATCTTGGCCATGGAAACGCACGGAAAAGATCCGGAGGCACTCTTCGCACTTCCACGCGAAGTCATCTTCTTCATCGGGAAACAGATTCGTCCCCGCGCAATAGGGGCAATAAGCGGGATGATTGCGGTTCGGGTTCGGTTGGCGGCGGAAATTCATTGCAAGTCCTCCTCGTCCGCGCGCAACACCCAGTGGCGGAACTGCTCGCCGTCTTCGCGCTGCTCCTTGTATTTATTGACCAGGCGGATGACATAGTCGGGGACTTCATCAGCCACCACCTTGTGCCCGCGCAGCTTGCGGCCCCAGTCCGGGGATAGGCCGAGGGCACCGCCGAGGTGGACCTGGAATCCTTCGACGCGATTGCCGTCGGCATCGGTCACGATCTGTCCTTTAAGTCCGATGTCAGATACCTGCGAGCGCGCGCAGGCATTGGGGCAGCCGTTGAGGGCGATGGACAGCGGCACGTCGAGGTCACCGAGGGTATCTTCCAGGATGTCGACGAGCTCGATGGCGCGGGCCTTGGTGGTCACGTGGGCGAGCTTACAAAATTCCAGGCCGGTGCAGGAGATGACGCCGCGGCGGAACTCCGAGGGCTGGGAGTACAAGCCCGTCTCATCCAAAGCGCGGGACAGGGCGGGGACATCCTCTTCCTCAACGTCGAGGAAGAGAAGCTCCTTCATCGGGGTGGTACGGATGCGGCTAATGCCGAACTTCTCCGCCACGTCGGCGATGGCGATGAGCTGCTCGCCGGTGGCATGCCCCACGGTGGGCTTGACGCCCACGTAGAACTTGCCGTCCCGCTGGCGGTGCACGCCGAGGTGATCGCGGTTGCCGGGGGCGATGGGGAGCGGGAGGCCGTCGAGAAGCGGCGCGTCCAGATACTCCTCTTCTAGGACCCTGCGGAACTTCTCAATGCCCCACTGCGCCACGAGGAACTTCAGGCGCGCGCGGTTGCGGTTGCGGCGGAAGCCATAGTCACGGAAGATGCGCGCAACACCGGCCCACACCTCCGGGACGCGCTCAAGCGGGATCCACGCGCCGAGGGATTGCGAGAGCATCGGGTTGGTGGACAGACCGCCACCCACGAAGCAATCGAAGCCCGGCCCGTACTCAGGGTGCTCGGTGCCAACAAAAGCGATGTCCTGGATTTCGTGCGTGACATCTTGCCGGGAGTTGCCGGAAATGGCGGTCTTGAACTTGCGCGGAAGGTTGTGAAACTCCTCGCGCGGGAGATAGCTGTTCTTAATCTCCTCGATGGCCGGGGTGGCGTCGATAATCTCGTCGGCCGCCACACCCGCTACCGGTGAGCCTAGGATGACGCGGGGCACGTCGCCGCAGCCCAGCAAGGTATCCAAGCCGACAGAGCGCAGCTTCTCCCAGATGGCGGGAACGTTTTCAATCTCAATCCAGTGCAGCTGGATGTTCTGGCGGTCCGTAAAGTCCGCGGTGGAACGGGCATAATCGCGGGAAATCTCTCCTACCGCGCGCAGCTTGGCAGGATCCGCGCGGCCTCCGTCGAAGCGCACGCGCATCATGAAGTACTCATCCTGCAGCTCGGCGTTGGTGAGCTTGGAGGTCATCTCACCGCCCAGGTTCTGGTTGCGCTGGGTATACAGGCCCAACCACTTGAAGCGCGGGGCAAGATCCTCGGCGGGGATGGAGGAGAAGCCCTGCTTCGAGTAGATATCGATGACGCGCTGGCGCACGGCGAGGGCGTCGTCGGCCTGCTTAATCTCCTCGTCAGCGTTAAGCGGGGCGGTGCCGTCGATCTTCCACTGGCCTTCCGGTTTCTTCGTGCGTGGCTTTCGCTGTGTGGCGGTGGTCATAATCTGCTGCCTTTCGTCGGTTACTGAAAACCTACCGGTCTAGCTAAAACAGACAAAGCAGTCTTTTTTATTTTCTCCCGAATATGCAAAGCACGCTGGGTTTATGCCACAATGTTCTCCGAATGTAATTAGGCCCAGTTGCCCTACAGCAGACAAGCCGGTTCAATGAAACCCACGCTTGTTTAGACCTAAGCTTTCGTTAGTTACTACAACATTCCGAAAGGCCATCATGACCCAGCAGCCCCTGAAAGTAGCCGTCATCGGCGCCGGCCCAGCCGGCATTTACGCCTCCGACATCCTGGTGAAGAAGACCGGCGGCAACGTTCAGATCGATCTCATCGAGCAGATGCCAGCCCCCTTCGGGCTCATCCGCTACGGTGTGGCTCCAGACCACCCGCGCATTAAGGGAATCGTCAACTCCCTGCACCGAGTGCTCGACACCGAACAGATCCGCCTTCTGTCCAACATCACTGTGGGCCGCGATGTCACCGTCTCTGAACTCGAGGAATACTACGACGCCGTCGTCTTCGCCACCGGCGCCGTTGGTGACCGGGGCATGCAGATCCCGGGCTCCGATCTCGAGGGCGTCCACGGCGCCGGCGAATTCGTCGGCTTCTACGACGGCAACCCACGCTTCGAGCGCTCCTGGGATCTCTCTGCCACCGACGTCGCGGTGATTGGCGTGGGCAACGTGGGCCTCGACGTGGCCCGCATCCTGGCCAAGACTGGCGATGAGCTTAAGGAAGCCACCGAGATCCCCGATAACGTCTACGAGTCCCTGGCTAAGAACCAGGCCACCACCGTGCGCGTCTTCGGCCGCCGCGGCCCGGCACAGGCTAAGTTCACCCCGCTGGAGCTTAAGGAGCTCGACCACTCCCCCACCATCAACGTGGTGGTGGACCCAGAGGACATCGACTACGACGAGGCCTCCCTCAAGGCCCGCGAAGAGGCCAAGTCCTGCGATCTGGTCTGCCAGACCTTGGAGGGCTACGCCATCCGCGAGCCCAAGGAAGCTCCGCACACCCTGCAGATCCACCTCTTCGAGCAGCCGGTGGAGTTCATCGGTGAGAACGGCAAGGTCACGGCAGTGAAGACTGAGCGCACCGCCCTCAACGGCGATGGCTCCGTCACCGGCACCGGCAAGTTCACCGAGTGGCCGGCACAGGCCGTCTACCTGGCCGTGGGGTACCGCTCCGATGCCATCGAGGGCGTTCCCTTCAACAAGCAGAAGAACGTCATCAATAACGACGGCGGCCACGTTGTCGACCTCGACGGTGACGTCGTGCCGGGCCTCTACACCACCGGCTGGATCAAGCGCGGTCCGGTGGGGCTCATCGGCAACACCAAGTCCGATGCCACGGAGACCATTGGCATGCTGCTTGCCGACGCCGATGCGGGCAACCTCTCCCACTCCCGCGAGGAGGACATCGTGGAACTCTTCAAGTCCAAGGGTCTGGAGCACCTGACCTGGGAGGGCTGGAAGAAGCTCGACGCCGCCGAGCGCGCACTGGGTGAGGCAGAGGGCCGCGAGCGCAAGAAGTTCGTCGAGTGGGAAGAGATGGTCACCCACTCGCGCGACTAAGGCGCACGCGCCGAGCACCTAACCGTGCATGTCTAAGACAAACACAGCGGGCGCGGGGAGGAAGCACACACGCTTCTCCCTGCGCCCGCTGTGCGTTTCGGGAGGCCCGTGCAGCCAATCATTACGATGGTGGCGCACGCGTCCTTAGAATGGAGCCCACCCTCATCCAAGGCGGATAAGATTTGACTTTCGAGATTGCATATAACCAGCCCACAGCGTTTTTCTGGCAAGACCTTGAATCCACCATCGCCACAGTCAAAAGCGACTTTGATCCGCTTTTCCTCAACTTCGTTGAAATTGACAAACCCACTAAGCCACTATCAAATCTCGATCGAGTCTGGATCTTCCAAGAACAAAACGGAATAACCGCGGTGAGCTATTCGCTCAACGAGTCAGATCGCCTTTTCCAGCTCCTCATTCACGTCCATGAAGAACTCGAACATCCGCCCCTAGGGATGGCGATTACGAAGACCGAGGTTTCCCAGCAATGGGTACTCATTACTTACTCGAATCAGCTAGATGCAATGACGCGTTCCTACTCCCAACATTGGCTCGGGAAAAAGACCACCGAAGAATCAATGGCTCCCGACTTTCCAGTAAAAGCTCAAGATATGAACGAACAGCGCCTTCTCGAATTCCTTGAAGAAAACGGCCTCGACGTTGCCATGTCTTCAGCTTCACCAAGAAATGCCCGATATTTCCTCGTCACAAACCGAGAACCGACTCTAGAGGAGTGGGAGGAATACTACTCCCGCATGGGAAACTGAGTTACTCTACAACCAACAATGGCACCAGCGACGGAGCAACAATGAGCACAGAACGAGTAATCATCCACCTCCCAACCACTCCAGCCGCGCCAGATGAGATCTATAATCTTGTGATCTCCGCTAGCCAGGCAGAAAACCACTTCTCGCAACAAGCTCTGCAGCTCTACCAATACCTCACCAAAGTATTAGCGCCACACAAGATAGCTGTGGAGCTCACCGGATCAAATTGCCTTGCCATCAGCGATTTCGACGACCACATCGCCCAGTTACTCCTATCCGTCAGCCCCATGCTTTCCTACTTCACAACGTTCACCGTCCTCGAGAACGAGCAGTTGGTGTGGACATTTGGTGATGAAAACTCAAACTTCACCACCGAAACGATGGAGTACCAAGCGCCTTGGGCTAGTCTCCGCAGCATTCCTTACTGGATTGATTACATCACTACAAATGCTTGGTCACTAGCGAACCTCAATGTGGGAACCGATCCGCGGGATTTCCTGATCATCAGTGACAACACCAAAATTGAGCATTACATCCAGTGTTACTTCAGCCCAGACAGCAACAACTACCGCGTAGAAATGCGCCTCGGCGATGCTCTGCACCACTACTGGTGCGATAAGAACGACGCCGCAAGTGTTATCCAAGAACTCTCCACCTGGATGTCTGCCCCCAACCACTCCACCGCTGGGTGGAACAAACTAGACATTTCATAGCTCACGTCTCAAGGTTGCGCGTCTGGTGAAGGCAGTTTGAGTAAATTGAGCTGACCCGTGGCCACTCCTAGGCGGTGCAGTGCTACTTGGTGCCCAGCAGTTCCTGGATGCTGACGACCGACTTCGTCGCCTTGCTCACGTCGCTGCCCTCGACAGAGGAGGGCGGCGGGTACAGGAAAATGCCCTGCGTGAGCGCCAAGGACGCCACATCGTCCTGCCAGCCCGGCCAGCGCAGCCCCTCAAAGACCACATCGAGGCCACCACCCAGCGCAGCAAGAAGGAAAGCCGAGTAGCCGCCACCAAGCCTGTCCCATGTGAGGGTGTCCGGCCCGAAATAGCAAACCTCGCCGGGCGCAACACCCAGCGCACCGCCGTCAATGGCGAATAGACCGCCGAGGACGTCGTGCCCGACAATCAGCTCGCCGGGCGGCGCCGACATGTCGCCTCCCAACCCGTTGGCTTCGGCAATGCTCGGCAAGTGTTCGCTGCCGCCGCCGTACAAACGTATCCAGCCGTGGTCGACGACAATGCCGCCGGTGTGCAAAGCGACAGCTCCCATCGTCGACGCGGCGGTAACCTGCAGCTCCCACAGCGAGCGCCGCCCTCGCTCTGAGTCAATGGGCAGCACGACTGCATCAGATTCGGCCAGCGGCTTCTGCAGGTGGGGCCAGGCCGGTTCGTCGACGGCAATGAGACTTTCGATGTCACGCACGGAGGCTCCTTCGCTTGTCATGTTCATGCCTTCAGCTGGAGGGGCGGCGGCGGTTTTCTAGGCGCGGATGATGCCGAGGACCTCGTCGACGATGGCCTGCACCTCGTCGGCAGTCTTGGCCTCAACGTTGAGGCGCAACAGCGGCTCAGTGTTGGAGGCGCGAACGTTGAACCAGGCATCGGTGCCCTTCAGCTGTACGGTAACGCCATCGAGCTCGTCGACGGACTCAATCTTGTCCGCCAACTCATCGAGCACACGCTGCGTCGTAGCCTTCTGGTCATCCACGGTGGAGTTGATCTCACCCGAGGCCTCGTAGCGCGAGTACTGCGCCATGAGCTCGCTCAGCGGCTTGTCCTGCTCACCCAGAGCAGCCAGCACGTGCATGGCAGCGAGCATGCCGGAGTCCGCGTTCCAGAACTCCTGGAAGTAGTAGTGCGCGGAGTGCTCGCCACCAAAGACCGCCTTCTCCTTGGCCATCTGGGCCTTGATGAAGGAGTGACCCACGCGGGTACGCACGGCCTTGCCGCCCTTCTCCGCGATGAGCTCCGGAACGGTCTTGGACGTAATCAGGTTATGGATGACGGTGGCACCAGGGAACTTGTCCAGGTAGCGCTCCGCCACCAGCGCACAAATAGCAGAAGGCGAGACCGGCTGGCCCTTCTCATCCACCACGAAGCAGCGATCCGCATCGCCGTCGAAAGCAAGGCCGATATCCGCCTTCTGTTCGACGGTGAACTTCTGCAGGTCCACCAAGTTCTTCGGATCCAGCGGGTTAGCCTCGTGGTTGGGGAAGGTGCCGTCGAGCTCAAAGTAGAGATCCCGAACGTCGAAAGGCAGGCCCTCAAAAACCGCCGGGACGGTGTGGCCACCCATGCCATTCGCGGCGTCGACAGCCACGACCAATGGGCGGGAGTTCTCCAGCGGCACCAGGCCGCGAAGGAATGCCGCGTAGTCCGGAAGAACCTCACGCTCAGTGACGGTGCCCGGCTCACCGTCGAAGGCCGGGGTGCCGTCGATCAGCATGTCCTTGATCTGCTCCAGCCCCGTCTCCTGCCCCACCGGAACAGCGCCCGCGCGGCAGAGCTTGATGCCGTTGTACTTAGCCGGGTTGTGGGAGGCGGTGAACATAGCGCCCGCGCAATTGAGGTGGCCGGCGGCAAAGTACAGCTCATCGGTGGACGTGAGGCCGAGCTGGATAACATCAAGGCCCTGCGCGGCAGCGCCCTCAGCAAAGGCGGCTGCCAGCTGCGGGGAGGACGGACGCATGTCGTGGCCCACTGCCACGGTGGTCTCCCCTTCCCCGCGGAGGATGGCGGCGTAGGCCGCGCCAGTATCGCGCACGAGGGTTTCGTCGATGTCCTCACCCACGACGCCACGGACGTCATAGGCCTTGATCACTGCATTGAGCTGTTCACGAGTTCGCATAGCCCACAAGCATACCCCCGTCAGTCGCGGTAATCCGCGTGCGACGAACTAGTCGGCGTCCGGAACCACCGTCAGGTGAGCGCGGCGGCGCTGGCGGGCATCGTGGACGCGGCGGGTTCGGAACACGGGGTGGTTCGAATTCCGCGGATCCGCGCCGTCGAAAGTAGCGGAATAGTCAATGGGATCGGCGCCGGAACCAGCAGTGGAATCATCCACCAGGCCAGTGGTCACGCGCCCAGCCTCACGGACCGCCTCGGCGAGAGCTGTAAGGTCATCATCCTCATCGAGCTCGATGCGGTCAACGCGCACCATTTCCCATCCTTGCGGGGCGGTAATTCGTGCGCTGTGCTTTTCGCACAGATCCCAAGCGTGGGGATCGGTTTCTTCGGAGAGCGGGCCCACGACGGCGGTTTGCTGCGCATAGGCGTAGGTCAACGTCGCCACGGCGGGACGGCCGCAGCCGGGGCGGGAGCAATGGCGAGAGCTATTCACGGGCCCAAGTCTAAACCCTAACTTGAGATTTAGATAGTTCAGCGCGGCGCGTCTCGCCACGAGCCCGCCTCGATGCGGCTTAGACTAAGCCGCATGACCACGCCTCGCCCGCATATTCGCCCGGCCCGCCACCGCCATGGCCGTGGTGCCCGCGGGCCGCTGTTGCCGCAGAATACGCCGCGCTACCGCAGCAGCGCCGAGCGCTTCGACATGGCCGTGCTCGAGGCCTACTCCCCCATTCACAATGCCTTTGCCGAGCAGCTCACCGGGCTCGATCTCGCCGTTGATACCGTGCCCCGCATGCGCCTCTCAGTTGATATGACTGTGTTGCCGGATGAAATCATCGCGGATGGCCCCGTTCCGCTCGGGCGCATTGTCCCGGCGGGCGTTGATTCCGAAGGGCAGCCCACGCGCGCCCGGCTAGTCATTTTCCGCATGCCCGTGGAGGAGCGCGTGCACTCCGCGCAGGAGCGTGAAGAGCTACTGTCCACGGTGCTAACCGCTCTGGTGGCCAATTACCTCAACGTCGATCCCGGTGATATCGATCCGCGTTTTACTTGGTAAAGGCTAGGGGTGCGGAGCGACCCTGCCCTAAAACCACTACTCCCCTCACCGCCGAGACCCGAGCCGAATGACATAGGACTGTGCAGTGAGGGGGAGTACTGGTGCTGGTTAGTAGCTGCTTTGAGCTCTAACCAATCTCACGCTTGAGGCGGCGACGCTCACGGTCCGAAAGCCCGCCCCAGATGCCGAAGCGCTCGTCATGCTCCAAGGCATACTCGAGGCATTCATCGCGCACCGCGCAGGCCTGGCAGATGCGCTTGGCCTCGCGGGTAGATCCTCCCTTTTCCGGGAAGAATGCTTCTGGATCCGTCTGGGCGCACAGCGCCTGGTCTTGCCACTCCTGCTCGACGGCACCAAAGAGTTCATCGAGCGACATCTCTGCAGCAGCACCGCCACGGAGAATAGCGCTGTTATTCGTTGTATTGTCCACGCCGCTTCCTTTCTCCGAGGTCGTTTCTCTCTTGATTCGATGACACCGACCCTACACCGAAAAGATTTTTCGGTGCCGTGCCCGCCGTGCCGTTGATTACACTGATGTCATTTCACACCGAATCACTAAATATCGTCAACCTGTCGCGGGAGATTTTTCGGCGGCTCCAGCGAAAACGCTGTACAGCATCCCCAACTTTCACATCCGTCACAGATTACCTATCTAGGGGGCAATCATCGGGGGTACTACATGTAGTGGCCGCCCCCAACCCTGTGAACAATTCTAAGGTTGCTTCGGCGTGTCGCCACCCAGTTGGGCAAAACACATGGATCTCATTCGCACCATGAAAACCATGCGTCACGCCCAAAAGATACGGAAAGCACCGAGAAGGTTCCTTCCTTCCCGGTGCCTTTTCTTCTTTTTACGGCGCAGCGCTTAGGCGTCGGAGCTGAAACGCACGCCAGCGTCCGGAATGCTCACACCCGGGAAGACGCGCATGCCGCCCTGCAGTTCGCAGCGCGCGCCAATGGTGGCGCCTTCACCAATAACGCAGCCATCGATATGCGCGTTGGCACCGATGTGCGCGCCCGAGGCAATGATGGAGTTATTAATGATGGCACCCGGTTCAATGGTCACGCCGTCAAAGACCACCGTGCCGTCCAAACGCGAACCCGCCCCAATGACAGACCCGCGGCCCACAGCCGTACCCGACAGCAACAGCACGCCACCGGCAATACCCGCGGACTCATCCACCACGGACTCGCCCGTGCGGCCCACCAGCAACGGTGAATGCGCAATGCCGCGCACCAGATCGGAGGAACCGCGGACGAAATCATCCGGGCGGCCCATGTCGCGCCAATAGGAGTTGTCCACGTGCCCAACCACTAGGCGGCCGGACTCCAGCAGCTGCGGGAAGGTCTCGCGCTCCACGGAAACCACACGGCCCTCCGGGATGGTCGCAATAACATCCTTCTTAAACACGTAGCAGCCAGCGTTAATCTGGTTCGTCGGCGGATCCTCGGTCTTCTCCAAGAAAGCGGTCACCCGCCCGTTGGAATCCGTCGGGACGCAGCCAAACGCGCGGGGATCGGCAACGTTGAGCAGGTGCATCGTCACGTCGGCATCCTTCGAGTGGTGAGTATCGAGGATGCCGTTGAGGTCCATACCGGACAAAACGTCACCGTTGAACACCATGACCGTATCCTGGCGCAGCTTGTCGTAGACATTGCGGATACCGCCGCCCGTACCCAGCGCGGTTTCCTCCACGACGTACTCGATCTCCAGACCCAGATCTGAGCCGTCCCCGAAGTACTCCTCAAAAACCTCCGCCTTATACGAGGTGGAGAGCACCACGTGCTCAATCCCCGCGTCCTTGATGCGGGCGAGGAGGTGCTGAAGGAATGGGTAGTTGGCCGTGGGCAGCATCGGCTTCGGTGTGCCAATCGTCAGCGGGCGCAGGCGAGTGCCGCGACCTCCCACCAGAATGACGGCATCGGCCGTCGATCCCCACTGGGGCGCTGATTCAGTCATATCGTTCCTTAATCTCTTTTCAGATAAGCCACCGTTAGTGTATAGGCGCACCTAGCTCAGGAGCCGTCGCGGCACGCGCTTAATACCAGCCCACGTACTCGCAGCCCCAGCCACAAGGCCACGCGCAGGGGCGCTTGGTACCAGTGCGGGTGCCTGTCCGCCTGGAAGCGATAGGCCGAATCATGGTGCGCGCGCAGCATTGCGCCGCGGTGCGCCTGCGTCGAATGGCCTTTGGCGTGGGTAATCACCGCCGTGGGGCAGAAGATATTGTGCCAGCCGGCGCGGACGAAGCGGTCACCTAAGTCCACGTCCTCCAAATACATGAAGTAACGCTCATCAAAGCCGCCAATCTGTTCAAAAGCCTCCCAGCGCACCAGCAGGCAGGAGCCGGACAACCACCCGGCGGGGCGCTCGCTGTCCATATCGGCGTCATCGCGGTAGGCGCGCGACCACGGGTTGGAGGGCCAGATCGTTCCGAACAGCGCATGGCCAATTCCCGTGAGCAACGTCGGCACTGCGCGCGCCGAAGGATAGTTACTGCCATCCGGCTCCACGATGCGCGGCCCCACCGCCGCGGCATCCGGGTGGCGGCGCGCGCACGCGATCAGCTCATCCAGGGAGCCTTCGCTAAAGGTCACGTCTGGGTTGGCGATGAGGAAAAATTCGTCATCGACCCCACGCGCACGCACAAAGCGCGCGCCGGCGTTCATCCCCGCGCCGTAACCGATGTTGCCGCCGGTATCGAGGAATTCCACGTCCACGTGTTCCCGCGCGGCGGCTTCCGGCACCCCGTCGGTCGAGCCGTTGTCGGCAAGGATGGTGAGGGTAGGGCGGGACGTCGCCAAGCGCAGCGATGCCAAGAAGTCGCTGAGGTAACGGCCGGGAGAAAAGGTCACGGTGACCACGGCCAGGGGTTTCTGTAAATTCTTCACGATGAATCTGAGCGTACCCAACGCCAACGCGCGCACGCGCCCGCGACACTGCTTCACGTTTTTGCAGCGAGCTCACCTAAACTAGTCCCGTGACTTCCCCGAATTCCCCGCGCGCCGCCCGCCATATCCAGGCCGCGCCCTCGCAGTCCGCGCCCACCGCCCAACGAGGATCGACGCCGGTGAAAGCCATAGTCGCTTTCTTGTCCGCCGTCGTCCTCGTGGTCTCCGGCGTGGGTTACTTCACCGTGGGCAAGCTGGGAAATGACATCTCCTCTGCGTCGAACCTGGCGCTGGGCAACCAGGGCGGTTTCAAGGACAGCAGTCTCGATGGCGCGGTCGACATCTTGCTCGTAGGCAAGGACTCCCGCACCGATGCCAAGGGGAATCCGCTTTCAGAACAGGAGCTGGCAGATTTGCATGCCGGTGTGGACGAAGGAGAGGAAAACACGGACACCATCATGGTGATCCGTATCCCGAACGATGGCTCGCGCGCGACTGCCGTGTCCATCCCGCGCGATACCTATGTCCACGACAGCGAGTTCGGAAACACCAAGATCAATGCCGTCTTCGCGCTCCACAAGTCCGCCAAGATGGAGGAGCTCCAGCAGGAGAACGCGGAAGCTGAGGCAGCAGGTAAGAAGCCTCCCCACACGGAGAAGGAGATGGAGAAGGAGAGCACGGAGGCCGGCCGTGCGGGTCTCATCTCGATGGTGCGCACGCTCACGGATGTCAGCGTTGATCACTACGCTGAGGTGGGGCTCTTGGGCTTCGTGCTACTTACCGACGCCGTCGGGGGCGTCGATGTCTGCCTCAACAATGACGTGGATGATCCGATGTCCGGTGCAAAGTTCCCGAAGGGGCGCCAGACCCTCAAGGGCTCCGAGGGCTTGTCCTTCGTGCGCCAGCGCTATGACCTGCCGCGCGGCGACCTTGACCGCATCGTGCGCCAGCAGGCCTACATGGCATCGCTGACCTCGAAGGTTTTGGATTCGGGAACGCTGACGTCCCCGGGCAAGCTCAACAAGATCGCCGATGCCGTGGAGCGCTCCGTGGTCATCGATGATGACTGGGACATCATGGGATTCGTCACCCAGCTGGCCGGGCTGGCCGGCGGCAACGTGACCTTTACGACGATCCCGGTGACCTCCATTACCGGCGTGGGCGATTATGGCGAATCGGTGGTGACCATCGATACCGCGGAGGTCCACCGTTTCATGGATGATTTGGCCAAGTCCCAAGAGAAGGCTGAGGAAGAAAAGAAGTCTGAGGATGCCCCAACCGACCAGGAAGGCGAAGACGGCGAAAAGCCCGTGGCCGAGGACCTCAACCTCCACGTCCTCAACGCCGGCACCGTCGACGGCATGGCCGGCGGAATCGGTGCGTGGTTGAAGAACGTGGGCTACACCGTTGAGCGCACCGCCAACGCGCAGTCGGGCCTGTATACCGAGTCCCAGATTGTGGCCGCGGATGCCAACGATGAGCGCGCCCAGGCCTTGGCTGAGCAGCTCGGCGGCCTGCCGGTCACGGCCAACGAGGAGCTCGAGCCGGATACCTTCATCGTGGTGGCTACGGATGATTACTCTGGCCCGAAGGATGACTCCGCGCAGGAAGAGGAGGCTTCCGCCGAGACGAGCGAAGGCGGCGACACCCAGCAGGTGGGTACTCCGGGCGATGACTTCGGTACCGCGGAGGTGGCACCGGAAATCGACGCCGGCGGCGACGGCCCGCGCTGCGTGAATTAACAGCGTCGTGGCGGGCTGAGCGCCCGCCACCTACGATGGGCGGACATGGAACTCCTTCAGCATCTCTTGACCGCCGATGCCTCCGCTCCCCGCCTCAGCGTCTACAACGAAGCTGACGGCACCCGCATGGACTTCTCGGCGCAGACGCTGGAGAACTGGACCTCCAAGATTGCCAACATGCTGCTGGAAGAGCTCGACCTTGAGCCCGGCACCGATTCCCGCATCCTCATCGGCCTTCCGGTGTCGTGGCAGGCAGCGGTCATTGCGCTTGGGGCACTAGCCGCGGGCATCCCCTTTGACATTACGGATGGTGCGGCTGCCACAGAGCCGCACGCCGATGATGTCGCCGTAGTTTTCACCTCCCCGGAGTCCTACCTCGAGGCCACCGCCGACTCGGCTTCTACCCCACTGGTCGACACGGTGCTGGTCACACAGGATCCTTTTGGCCGCGGCGTGGTTGAAAGCGGCGGCGAGTTGCCGCTCGGCACCATCGACTTCGGCCCCACGGTGCGCTTTTATGGCGATCACTTCTATGGTTCTACCACTCCGCTTCCGGAGCTTTTCCCCACGGATTTGGGCGCTGAGCGCGTGTTGTCTCCAGGGTGGAGCGACACCGCCTCCTTCCAACGTGCTGTGTTAGAGCCACTGGCTGCGGGTGGCTCGGCCGTCATCGTGTCCGGATTGTGCTCGGCGGACCGCTTGGAGGAAATCGCGGCCAACGAGAAGGTCACTGTCCGCGCTTAAAGCTTGTCGTGAGATAGTAGAGCGATGTTCAGCTGGCTCTACGTCTTCATCGGTCTGCTCATCCTCGTGGGCACAATCTGCCAGGGAACCATCGGATTCGGCCTAGGCACCATCGCCACCCCAATCTTGGCGCTGATTAAGCCGGAGCTCGTTCCCACGCTCATCTTGTTGCTGGCCTTCGTCATTTCAACCACGACAATGCTCAAGTCACGCTCAGCGGTGTCGTGGGACATCGTGGCCATTTCCTCCATTGCGCGAATACCCGGCTCCCTGCTCGGTGCATGGGCCATTGCCTCCCTCTCCCACCGCGGGCTCTCCCTTTTCATCGGCTGCGCCGTCATCTTTGCCATGACCTTGTCCAGCCTCGGCTGGTCGCCGAAGCGAACCACCACCAACATCGCGGTGGCGGGCGTTGCCTCTGGGTTCCTGGGTACGTCCACCTCCATCGTTGGTCCGCCGATGGCGTTGGTCTTAAAGGGCTACGACCCCGCCCGCATACGCGGCACCCTGTCGGGCACGTTCATCATTGGCTGCGCCATCTCGCTGGCGATCTTGGCCTTAAGCGGGCAAATCACCAGCCTGCAGCTCACCGCGGCCGCGGCCTACCTTCCGGTAGCCATCGTAGGCCTCATCGCTGCCGGATACCTCAACCGATTCATCAACGCCACGGTGCTCAACCGCATCGTCATCATCGTGGCCATCAGCGCGGCTGTGGCGCTCATTGTTGAGGGGCTGGTTGCTGCCTAGCGTCCGCGGCCTACTACCAAGACCACGCTCCGCACTGCCCGTTCTGCCAAAGTTCTCGCCTCCGACTCAAGATCTGTCAATAACTTCGTCATCTAGGGCAGTTGGGTGGCTCCGGGAAATCTGGCGGTTCCGGGTAATCGGGTGGCTCAGGCAAGTCGGGCGGCAGATACCCTAAGTGCTCGCTGTATTCCCAGGGCTTTGGCTTGGGCGGCAACACTCCCTCATGCCAGAAGCCGATGAATTTGAAGTAGCGCTTCTCAAAGTCCGGATTCCTGGCATTGGCTATCTGGTCGATGACATAGTCCAGATGATGTGCCACGCAATGACCTGTGTAGCGCAACGTGAGCCACCCAATCAGCGCACCCTCGTTGTTCTTCCAATGGTCCCGCAGCCATGCCTCTCGCTGGGAATGGAATTTCATCCCGTTGATTTCTACCGCAACCTTGAGCTCTGGGAGCACGATGTCCCAAGTGTAGTGGCCGATAACAACGTTGCACTCAACTTTGAGTCCGCGCCTTTTCAGCCCCTTGGCCACCTTGACCTCCGCACCGGAATCCGTGAACAGGGCGGCTTGCTCCAGCATCCGTTGGCTTGCAACAGGGATGACATTGAGTGCTTCGCGGTGGCTGTCCAAGCGAGCACGCCCCGCCTTCGAAGAATAAATAGATTCGAAGACACGAATCCCCAACTCAGGATTAACGGACTTCATAGCGACAAGAGGATTAAGAATCCGGATCCCCGACAAAGTGACAAAACTAGTGACGCTCACCCGCGAGTGCACATAGAAGGTTGATTTCGGCATTCTCTCCACGCTGGCGAGCCTCAGTGGAAAGGTGACAGGCTCGCCAAGAAGTACCTGGGCTGCTGTTGTACCTGTTGCCTTGAGGAATGGCCGGTGCTCCTGCAACAGCTTCAAAAGCTCTAAAGGCTCGGGCCTGCCCCAGACGTAGATTCCCTTGGCGATTCTCGTAATCTCCCCACGGCTCACGCGAGTTGCAAGCGCACCTTTAGATAGGTCGCGCACAACGCCATGGTTCATGCCATTTCCCCCGGAAAGTAGGACTCCACGCTAACATGACGCCCTACCACGTGCCGAGCAACTGCCCGTTCTGCCAAAGTTATAGCCTCTGATTCAAGATCTGGCCTGATCTTTGGCAACAACGACAGTTATGCCCAATGCAAACTAAGCAAACCCTAGCGAAGCGACCCCTCAATAAAACTGCGGAACCGCCGAGCAATCTGCTCTATCTCCTGCCCCGCGAAGTGGCCCGGGGACCATGCCGCCACCAGTGGCACACCGCCCAGCGCGCGCTCGCCATCAACGACATCAAAGCCCACCAGCCGCGCCGGCTGCAGCTCCGTCATTAAAGCTACAGCTCGCCCGGCACGCGCCAAGGCGCATAACGTCGCCGTATCATCGCACTCCACGTGCGAGCCCAGGGCATAGCCAGCCGTGCCCACGAAGGAATCCACCACCCCGCGGGACACGCTGCGCCGCGAGGGCAGCGCCACATTTTCCTGCAGCAAGCGCTCAACCTCCACGCTTGTCGAACCCGCGCATTCCAGCGCCAGCGGGTGCGTCGGCGGCGCCCAGGCGCGCACCGGAATCGTGCCCAGCGGCAAGGAAGCCACGTCATTGCCCGGCGGGATGGTAGCAATCACCATGTCGGCGGTTCCTTCCAGCGCATCGAAGACGTCGTAGTGCGAGACCGGAGTCGTCGTAAGCAGAGGAATCGACGAGCCGGCGGCCTCTATAAACGGAGCGAGAAGCGTCGACATCGTCGTCGGCGTGGCCGCCACGCGCAGCGCCGGAATTCTGCCAGCCCGAAGCGCCTCCACCGCCTGCCCGGCGCGCGCGGATGCAGCGAGGAGGCGGCGGCAGGTGGGAATGAGGGCATGCGCTGCGTCGCTCAGCACAAGCGCAGATCCAGCCCGCACGAAGAGCTCAAGGTCCAGCTCTTTTTCAAAACGCCGCAGTTGGCGGCTCAGCGCCGGCTGGGTAATTCCGAGGCGTGAGGCGGCAGCGGTCACCGTCCCGGCCTCAGCCACCGCGAGGAAATATTTGGCCTTCACCATGTCCATTCCCCTACTTTTACCAGCACCCATGCCCTATATGCATGGCTTTAGAGCTTTAGCAGCATTAGACAACATGACATCACCAAAGAATAATGAGACCACTACCACAACGAAGTCAGTGAGGTTCTCCATGTCACATGTCGGCGCTGCCATTGCCGCATCACTTGCCGCGCACAATGTGCCCCGCGCATTCCTCGTACCCGGCGAAAGCTTCCTTCCCGTGTTGGACGGACTCTACGATTCCCCCGTCGAAGCCATCGTCTGCCGCCACGAAGGCGGTGCCACCTACATGGCTGAGGCCCACGGCAAAGCCACCGGCCAGCCCGGCGTAGCCATGGTCACGCGCGGGCCTGGCGCGGCCAACGCTTACGTGGGTATCCACACAGCTTGGCAGGACGCCACCCCGCTCGTCCTCTTCGTCGGCCTCATCCCTACCTCGGACCGCGACCGCGAATCCTTCCAGGAATTCGATCCCAAGGCATGGTTCGGCACCCAGGCCAAGCAGGTCTTCGTCCTCGATGATCCGGAGCGCGCCTCCCGCGTCGTGGCCGAAGCCTTCTTCCAAGCCCAGCAGGGCCGCCCCGGCCCCGTCATCGTGGGCCTGCCGGAAGATGTTCTCCACCAGGAGTTCACCGGCACCATCCACCCGCCCATCCCGGTTGCGGAAGGCGCGCTTTCCGACGATCACCTGGACCTCCTCTCCCGCGAACTGAGCCGCGCAGAGCGGCCACTCATTTTTGCCGGCGGCCCGCGCTGGACTCCGGAAACCGCGGAGAAGATCACTCGCTTCGCCGAAGAGCACCGTATCCCGATCATTCAAGACTTCCGCGCCGCCGACCGCGTGCCTTTCGACTCCCCCGCCAACGCCGGCTGGCTCGGCTACGGCCGCGACCCCCGCGCGGCGCAACTTTTGGAAGCCGCCTCCCTCGTCATCGAAGTTGGTGCCGTTCTCGGTGATGTTCCTACCGACGGCTATACCCTGCGCCAGTCACCGCAGGCGCGCAACATCGCCATCAATCCTGACACCAGCCTGCGCGGCCACTCGGTGGCGCTGCTAGAACACATCGTGGCAAGCCCCGTGGCCTTCGCTAACACGCTGGACCGCCTCAGCGTGGAGGGCAAGGATAAGCGCGGCGAGTGGTTCGATACCGCTCACGCGAACCACCTCGACTTCGCCACCCTTCCCGAGCCCGCGGACTACCGCCCGGGCAACGAGGGCACCGCCCACATGGAGGCCATCCTCGCAGCACTCCACGAACAGCTGCCCAAGGATTCCATCTACACCTTTGGCGCCGGCAACCACTGCATCTGGGCCCAGCAGTTCCTGCGCTCCTCTGTCTACCCCTCCCAGTTCAGCGTGCGCAACGGCTCGATGGGATATTCCATCCCGGCGGCCGTGTCCACCAAGCTGCAGTTTCCCGAGCGCACTGTGCTCACCATCGCTGGCGATGGCGAATACCTCATGAACGGCCAAGAACTGGCCACCGCACTGCAATATGGCGCGCCCTTCCTCATCATCGTCATGTCCAATGGCGAATTCGGAACCATCCGCGACCACCAGAAGAAACACTTCCCCGATCGCGTCTCCGGCACGCAGCTGGTGAACCCGGATTTCGCGGCAGTAGCCCGCGGCTTCGGCGCTCACGGCGAGCTCGTCACTGATGACGCACAGGCACCGGAGGCCGTCGCCCGTGCTCTAGCCGCCATCAAGGAAGAAGGTATCCCCGCACTCATCAACGTCATCACTGACCAAGACCACTCCCTGCCCATCGAATAGAGGAGGCTCACCATGAGCTCTACCAACACTCCCCCAACAACCACGCCACCTACCACTGAGCTGAAGGAGGGCGAGCACATTGTGGGCGATGGGGTCGTCGCCAAGCAGCGTCCCGCCGCCTCCACCGCATCGTGGATCATTACGCTCTTCGGTACCGCCGTGGGTGCCGGCATCCTCTTCCTGCCGCTCAACGCCGGTGGTTTCGGGTTCTGGCCGCTGGTCTTCGCCACGGTCTTCATTTTCCCGCTGGTGTATTTTTCACACCGCACCTACGCGCGCATCGTCGCGGGCGCGCCCAAAGAGGACCACGGCAAGGACATCCTCGAGCTGGTCTCGCAGTACCTGGGCAAGGGTCAAGGAATCGTCTTCGCGGTGCTGTATTGGATCACGGTCTTTTCCACCGTCCTGATTTACGGTGTCTCCATCACTAACGCGGTGGATAGCTTCATCGTCAACCAGCTGGGCGGGCCTTCGCTCGACCGGTGGCTACTGGCCATGCTCTGCGTCGGCGTCATGACCGGCGCCTTCGCCATCGGCCGCAAGCCCATGATTTGGCTAGCCCAGGTGCTGGTGTACCCGCTGATTATTGCGCTGGCAGTTACCTCCATTTACCTCATCCCGCGTTGGGACTTGGAGAGCTTCCTTCACTTTGACGACGGCTCGGATGGCTACGGCGGCATTTTCAAGGGTATTTTCCTCATCCTACCGGTGCTGGTCTTCTCCTTCTCCCACATGGCAGCGCTGTCGCAATTCGCCCTCGACATGCAGCCGCAGTACGGCGAGAAGACCGAAAAGCGCGTCTCTCGCACGGAGTTCTACACCTCCATCCTTCTGGTTGTCTTCACCATGTTCTTCGTCTGGTCCTGCGTCCTCGCGCTCGGCGCCGACGGCATGAATGAGGCCCTCGAGCAAAACATTCCGGTGCTCTCCTACTTCGCCAACGTCACCGGCACGCCGTTCATGGCCTACATGGTGCCCATCGTGGTCATCTGCGCCATCGTCTCCTCCTACTTCGGCCACATGCTCGGCACAGAAGAAGGCACGGAGTACCTGCTGAAGAACGCCGCGCCACAGCTGGCAGAGAAGGTCTCGCACCGCACGCTGCTCAACATCATCTACGTCATCGTCTTCGTGTGCACCACGCTGGTTGCCATCTTTAACCCCTCCATTATTTCGATGATTTCCGTGGTCTCCGGCGTCTTCGTGGCGTTCATCGTCTACCTGGTTCCGGTGTACATGTTCAAGAAGCTGGACGTGTACAAGCACTTCCGCAATGACCCGTGGAACTACTTCGTCTTCGGCATGGGCCTGCTGATTATGGCCGTTACCATCTGGGACATGATTTAGAAAGGACGTGATTATGCTTCGCAATGATCTCTCGAGCTTCCCCGAATACAAGGTGGGCAAGGACTTCCCCAACGCGCTCAAGCTCTCATCCAATGAGGTCCCCTTCCCGCCCGCTGAGGACATCATCGCCGCGGTTGCCGACGCCGCCCGCACCACCAACCGCTACCAACAGCCCGGCAGCCTAGAGCTCACCAACGCCTTGTGCAATTACCTGGGAATTCCGGCGGATAATATCTTCGTCTCGGCGGGTTCCACACCCATCCTGCAGGCCACCATCTTGGCTTCTTGTCAGACGGGTGATGAGGTCATCGTGCCCTGGCGCAGCTTTGAGGCCTATCCCCTGTACGTGCGCATGGCCGGCGCGGAGCCGGTTCTGGTCCCACTCACGGAGGATTACCGCGTCGATCTGGAAGCAGTACTCGAGGCGCTAACGGAGAAGACCAAGCTCATCATCCTGTGCAACCCCAATAACCCGACGGGCACCGTGATTACCCGCGGTGAATTCCGCGCCTTCATGGACCGGGTGCCCAAGGATGTCGTCGTGCTGTTGGATGAAGCCTATTGGGAATACAACGACGCCCCCGATACCCCGGATTCAGTGGAGGAATACCAGCGCTACCCCAACCTGCTCGGCGTGCGCACCTTCTCCAAGGCGTGGGGTTTGGCCGGCATGCGCGTGGGCTACGCGGTGGCAGGCGAAGAGATCATCAATGCGCTGCGTCTGCTCTCCCTGCCGCTGACGGTGACTGCCATGGCGGAAACCGCCGCCGTGGAGGTGCTCAAGCGCCACGACGAGCTTGCCGACGCCGTCGAGATCACCAAAGCACAGCGCGACCGCGTCTGCGCGGAGCTGGGGGCTGAGAAGTCCTACGGCAATTTCGTGTGGCTGCCGCGTGCGGATGCCTCGGAGGTAGAGACGAAGATGCTCGATGAGGGCGTGGTCATCCGCCGCTACCTCGACGAAGGCGTGCGCGTGTCCATCACCGATGAGGCCGAGACCACCCAGTTCTTGGAGGCCTGGCGACGCGCGGGCATTGAGCCTTGGAGGGGCTAGCCATTCTTCTCGTCGGGGAGATCTGACAGGAGGGCTTCAAGGCCTAAGCGGAACGGCTCGTCGGCGTAGGGATTCCTCTGATCCTGACTGTCTGCGATGGAGGCGTCCGGTGAAAAAGCGCCGCGCGCATCGGCCAGTGCCGGTGCGCGCGCCTCACTATCCACCGGAAGGTCAAAGATGTCTTCGGGGGCGTGGACATCGTAAGCACTGCCATAAATGAAAGATTCCAATGCCACGATGCGTGGCATGATGGCCGAGCTCGGAAGACCGGTCAGCTTCAAAACTCGGGCTAGCACTTCGTACATTTCAACCGTACGAGGTGCTCCAGAAATAGGTGTCAACGCAATAATCCGCACGAGCGGAACATGCCGTGCGCAGACATCACGGTAGGACGTTGCCCAACGTATGAGTGCATCGCGGGGTGAGAGTGTCGGGGTGGCCTCCAATGCGGCATACAAGGAACTGCATTCCACTTGCTCCATGACTGCATCTTCGATCAGCGCGAGCAAGTCATCTTTCCCCGAAAGGTGGTTGTACAACGCGCTGGTTCCCACGTTTAGACGGCGGGCAATGCGCGCCATTGTGAGTTTTTCATATCCTTCTTCCCCCACAATGGTGAGCGCAGCCTTAGCGATCTTTTCGCGCGTAACCAGCGCTTTATGGGGGCGACCTTTAGGCCGATGCGAATTCACAGCTCCGAAACCTTGTCTCACGTTACGTTCCTTCTGTACAGTGATACGAGACACAAAATGAATGATGTTCATTTTGCCACACCTGCCCCTTCATCGTCCCATAGGAACGGAGACACCTTCATGACTTCACTCGTCAATCCAGACAATCCCGTTATCGAGCGCGATGTCGTCGTTATCGGCGCCGGCCCCGCTGGCCTCATGGCCGCACATACCCTAAAGAAGAAGGGCCTGAGCGTAGCCGTCCTCGAAGCTCGCGAGCGCGTCGGCGGCCGTACCTGGAACGGCAAGGTCAAGGATGCAAAGGGGGTCGAGCACTTTGTCGAGCTCGGAGGCCAGTGGATCTCCCCCGACCAGACCCGCCTCATCGAGCTCGTTGATGAACTCGGCCTCGAAGCTTTCTCCCGCTACCGCGAGGGCAAGTCGATCTACGTCTCCCCTGATGGCACCCGCCACGAGTACGAAGGCACCGTATTCCCAGCCGATGAGAAGACCATTGCTGAGATGGACCGCCTCATCAAGATCATGGATGAACTCGCAGCGGAAATGGACCCGGCAAACCCTTGGTCCCACCCGCGCGCCAAAGAGCTAGACTCCATCTCTTTCCGCTCTTGGCTTGAGGAGCTTTCCGACGACACTGAGGCCATCGACAACGTTTCGATTTATGTGGCGTCCGGCATGCTGACCAAGCCCTCCTACACGTTCTCCACTCTTCAAGCAGTGCTCATGGCTTGCTCCGCAGGCTCCTTCAGCAACCTTGTGGATGAGGACTTCATCCTGGATAAGCGCGTCGTCGGCGGTATGCAGTCCGTTTCCTTAACTCTTGCCAAGGGCTTGGGCGACGATGTCCACCTCGGCACTCCAGTGCGCGAGCTTCACTGGGCGGAGCCGGATGCATCTACCGCGGACGAACTCAACAACATCAAGGCAGATGTTCGCAATGGTGTCGCCGGCAATGGCGAAGCCGGAAATGTTACCGCCATTTCGGAGAAGGTCACTGTAAAGGCCCGTTTCGCCGTTCTGGCTGTTCCGCCAAACCTGTACAACCGCATCTCCTTCGTCCCGCCGATGCCGCGCGACCAGCAGATTGCGCACCAGCACATCTCCATGGGACTGGTTATCAAGGTCCATGCCATCTACGACACCCCGTTCTGGCGCGAAGAAGGACTCTCCGGCACCGGCTTTGGTGGCGGTCGCCTCGTTCAGGAGGTTTACGACAACACCAATTACGGCAAGAATTTTGCCGAATCGACCGCAGATAAGGAAGACACCTACGGCACCCTCGTGGGCTTTGTCTCCGACGTTTATGCAGAGGAGATGTGGCACCTGCCGGCTGAAGAGCGCAAAGAACGCATTCTCGACGCCATGGCAGATTACCTTGGCCCAAAGACCAAAGAGCCCATCGCTTTCTACTTGTCTGACATGGCAGCCGAAGAGTGGACGCGTGGTGCCTACGCTACCTCCTATGATCTCGGTGGACTCTCGCGCTGGGGGCACCTCCAGAATCAGCCGACCGGCCCCATCTACTACGCATGCTCCGACATCGCTGCGGAAGGTTACCAGCACGTCGACGGCGCAGTACGCCAGGGCGAGATCGCCGCACTGGCTATCGCAGAGCAAGCAGCGAAGGCTTAAACATGGCTCCCGCAAGTTTCCCTCGCCGCAGCACTAGTGGTTGCATCCTCGTGGGCTACGTCGCTACCGATTTCGGCAAAGACGCGTTGCGCTTAGGAATTGCTCTCGCAAAAGAGCGCAACGTGCACCTCGAACTCGTTATGGTAGCCCCCGCGCATAGCTCCTTCTCGGGCGTTTACCCGCACGACCGTGGCTATGACTCCATTGTGGAGGAACAAATCGCTGGATGGCTGGAGGAGGCTCTCGCGGAGGTTCCTGAAGAAATCACTGCAACCGCACGCATCGTGACGGGAGATTCCGAAGCTGCCGCGCTCTGCGAAACTGCGGAGACCCTTGGTGCTGACTTGCTCGTCGTTGGTGCCCGGAAGGGCGGCCTCTTCGGACGTTTCCAGATGGGTTCCGCGGTCAATGCGCTCTTGCACTCTGCCCCCGTTCCTGTCGCGCTCGCGCCGCGCGGATACTCCTACCCAGGCCCTATCACTCGAGTCACGACCTTCTTTGGCCCTCGCCGTGGCACCTCCGATGTCATTGCAATCGGCCTTGATCGTGCGCGTCGCCGTGAGATTCCCTTGCGCCTCGTCTCGCTCGTCCTAAGCGGTGAGTCTGACATGCATGGGCTCGGAACCGACGTGCCCAGTGCGCTCAATGCTTATGCCAACCGAAAACTGGCTGACTCCGCTCAACACATGCTTGACGCCGGACACGCCACCACCGAGGTGGCGTCTGGCAAGGACGTCAGCACAGCCCTAGAAAAGTTGAGCTGGCAAGACGGCGAAATCGCCGTTGTCGGTTCCTCCCGTATGGCCGTTCCTGGACGGCTCTTCTTAGGCTCAACAGCGTCTCGAATGCTCCGCTTGATCCCAGTCCCCATGATTGTTGTGCCCGCCGGCTACATGCAAGCCGGCGAAGAAAACAATCTTCTATCGAAAGGTGGTGACAACACATGACCACCACGACCCCTTCGACGCCAACCACCCACTCGGTAAATGAGACAGCGTCGGACAAAGGCCTAGCTACGGGCCGCGTCGGATTACTTGGCGCAGTCGTCATTGGCGTCAGTTGCATCGCCCCCTACCTATACGCTGACCTCCGGTATTGGCCCAACGATTTCAGCTGTGGGTCAATACGTCCCGGCAGTGCTGTTGCTGGGCTTCATCCCCATGCTGCTTGTAGCGTTTGCCTACCGCGAGCTCAACAACGCAGTCCCTGATTCAGGTACTTCCTTCACGTGGGCTACAAAGGCCTTCGGCCCGTGGGCCGGCTGGATGGGAGGATGGGGGCTTATCACCGCCACGATTCTGGTGCTATCAAACCTGGCGGCGGTGGCCGTCGATTTCTTCTACCTACTTCTTGGTCAGCTCTTCAATAACCCGGCTATTAGTGATCTGACCCGGAACCTGTGGGTTAATATCCCGACTACCTTCGTCTTTATCGCTATCGCGGGCTACATTTCTTACCGCGGACTCGACTCAACTCAAAAGCTGCAGTATGTACTCGTTGCGATTCAGATTGCTGCCATTGTGCTTTTCGACGTCGTCGCAATCCACAACGCCTATAACAACGGCGGATTCGACTTCACACCGATTTCGCTCGAATGGTTCAATCCGGTTGGCATCGGTAGCTTTTCCCTCATTGCAGCGGGCATCTCACTGTCCATCTTCATGTTCTGGGGATGGGACGTAACCCTCACGATGAACGAGGAAACGAAGAACCCCGAAAAAACACCGGGTCGTGCAGCTACGATCACGGTGCTCATCATCATCGCGCTGTACATCCTCACCGCGCTGGCAGTCATCACTTGGGCCGGCACAGGTGACACGGGCCTGGGAGCCGGTAATCCAGAAAACCAGGAATCGATTTTCGCGGCGCTTTCAGAGCCCGTCTTAGGCAAGGCCTCGATCCTGATTTATATCGCGGTCCTGTCCTCTTCCTTCGCCTCCCTGCAGTCCACGATGGTGGGCCCCGCCCGCACCTTGCTGGCCATGGGCTACTACCGCGCATTGCCGCCGGTGTTCGCAAAGATCAGCCCCCGCTTCCGTTCACCTTCGACGGCCACCATTGTTTCCGCTGCAGCGGCAGCCGTGTTCTACGCAGTAACCCGGCTTATTTCGGAAAACGCGCTATGGGACACCATCGCTACGATGGGCCTCATGGTCTGTTTCTACTATGGAATTACGGCCGTGGCCTGCATCTGGTACTTCCGAACCGAACTGTTTAGCTCGATGCATAACATCGTGTTCAAGTTCCTCTTCCCCACTGTGGGCGGCGGATTCTTGCTCATGATGTTCTTCATCACTGCATTCGATTCCATGGATCCGTCCTACGGATCCGGGTCTGAAATCGGTGGTATCGGCATGGTCTTCATTTTGAGCGTCGCTGTCTTAGGGCTCGGCGTATTCATCATGCTGTTCACTCGCTTTGCCCATCCAGGATTCTTCAAGGGCGAAACCCTCACGCGAATTTCCTCGCGCGACGACGACCAGCAACCGCTGGTCTAACTACACACGAGAAAAGGAGTAATCAATGTCCAACACCTATCGCGTACAGAACCCCGTAACCAATGAGGTAGTCGAAACCTTCGATACCGCTACCGACGCTGAGATCGAAGCAGCACTGGCAAAATCTGCCGCGGCTTATAAAGAGTGGTCTGCACGCCCCATCTCTGAGCGCGCAGAAATCATGACCCGCGTCAGCGAGCTCTTCGAGGAGCGCAAGGTAGAACTAGCCCAGATCGCCGGCGAGGAGATGGGCAAGTTCCACTCCGAAGGCATCGAGGAAGCTGAGTTCTCTTCCGCCATTATCAAGTACTACGCCGATAACGGCGCAGACTTCACCAAGGACCAAGAGATCCCAACTGCCTCCAACGGCACGGCAGTCATCCGCCGCCTGCCTATCGGCCCACTGCTCGGCATCATGCCGTGGAATTTCCCCTACTATCAGATCGCCCGTTTCGTGGCGCCCAACCTGATGCTGGGCAACACCATCATTCTCAAGGATGCGGAAATCTGTCCGCGCTCGGCCCTCGCCGTTCAGAAGATCATGGATGACGCTGGCGTTCCTGAAGGCGTGTACAACAACGTCTTTGCTTCCCACGACCAGATTTCCACCATCATCGCGGACTCTCGCATCCAAGGTGTATCTCTTACCGGTTCTGAGCGCGCAGGCTCCATCATCGGCGCGCAGGCCGGCGAAAACCTCAAGAAGGCTGTTCTCGAGCTCGGCGGCTCTGACCCGTATGTCCTGCTCGATACTGACGACGTCAAGGCAGCTGCGGAGCTGGCATGGGGCACGCGTATGTACAACACCGGCCAGGCCTGCAACTCGAACAAGCGCATGATTGTCATGGAAGACATCTACGACGAGTTCGTCGCTGAGCTCGAGCGCCTCGCCAACGCTGCAGTAAAGTCCACTCCGGACAACCAACCCGAAGGCGCATACTCTGCACTGTCCTCCCGTGAGGCAGCTGAAAAGCTGCGTGACCAGCTGGACCGTGCCGTTTCTGCCGGTGCTAACTTGCGTGCTGGTGGCGAGCTCTCTGCGGAAGGCGCTTACGTCTCCCCTGCTGTCATCACCGATATCCCGGTTGGCTCCGATATCTACTACGAGGAGTTCTTCGGCCCAGTCGCGACCGTTTACAAAGTAAGCAGCGACGAAGAAGCCCTCGATTTGGCTAATAACACCCAGTACGGCCTCGGCGGCACCGTGTTCTCCCAGGACCCCGAACGCGCCGCCGCTGTCTCCCGCCGTCTCGAGTGCGGCATGGCTAACGTGAACACCCCCGCTGGCGAAGGCGAAGAAATGCCATTCGGTGGCGTGAAGCGCTCCGGCTTTGGCCGCGAGCTCGGCCCGCTTGGCATGGATGAGTTCGTTAACAAGCAGCTCTACTACGTGGAGAAGTAGCCCGAAATAGATCACTAAAAGGGTGTTGGATTATCGACGGATAATCCAACACCCTTTTGGTTTTCGTACGCCCCAATTGAAGTAAAACCTGTTTCATCAAACTCAATACGAGTCCACCCGTAAACGGAATGAACGCATCCATCGAGGTTGGATTAATTCCTATAACAAATTACAATCCAACAATCCTTCCCGCGAGCCAATATTGCCGCAAATATCGCCAGTAAAACATTGCAAAAGCTTTCACTTCCATGAGATAGCCTGCATGTATACAAATATTTACGCACGATAGATGGACTAACTCGCAACCAATTCACCCTCACAAAGGGGTAGGCAGCCGTTAGCTTTATTCGATTCAAAATGGCTATACCACCATTAGCCAATACCTCTAATAGCAGTTCAAAAACAACGGACTCCACTGCCAATATTAAAAAGCATAATGGCACCTTAGAGAAATTAACCTTCCCCGCAATTAAGGCGAAAACAGTCTCTCAAATCACACTCGACAAGTACTATGGTCTGCAACACCACAGCCGAAAGGAAGGATTGTAAATGTCAACCAAAAAGCAAGATAAAGTCTCTGTGGGTTATCTCTGGGACACGCTCTACGGATGGCACGACACAGGCACGGGTGGCAATGCGCCGGCGAACCCAGCCCTTGGCCTACAACCCGTGAACCGCCACTTCTCTTCGCCGGAACCAAAGCGACGCCTAAACGAATTAGTGCAGGCCTCGCAGCTCCGCAAACACCTCACCAATCTTTCGGCAAAGCCGGCGACGAAGGAGCAACTCGAAAGAACTCACTCCAAAGAACACATCGAGTCGATGCTCCAACAGTCTCAACTACCGAAAGGTGGCGATTGTGGAGATGGAGGATCACCGTTCGGACAAGGAGGCGCAGACATTGCGAAGCTCTCAGCTGGCGGCGCAATTGAAATGACTCGAGCTGTACTAGACGGAGAGGTTGACCGTGGGTATGCCTTGATTAATCCTCCGGGACACCATGCTGAGAGGAACCGTGGCTTAGGCTTCTGCCTTTTCAATAACGCGTCGGCTGCAGCGTCTTTTGCTCTCGAGGAACGCGGTCTAGAAAGAGTCGCAATCGTAGATTGGGATGTTCACCATGGCAACGGAACCCAAGACATCTGGTGGGAAGACAACCGTGTTCTCACAGTATCCATCCACCAAGATAGAAATTTCCCGGTCGACAGTGGTTTCGTCGAAGAACGAGGCTCCGGAAAAGGCAAGGATTTCAACCTGAATATCCCCCTTCCTCCAGGAAGTGGCGACCTAGTGTATGAAACCGCGCTTAATGAGATCGTCATTCCAGCGCTCGAGGAATTCAAGCCAGAATTAATCATCCTTAGTACAGGCTACGATGCCGCGATGATGGACCCTCTAGGCCGCATGATGGTAACAACCTCGGGTTACTACAACATGACTCAGGCTCTTGCAGCTGCTGCAGACAGCCTTTCTGAAGGAAATCTAGTCGTGGTCCAAGAAGGCGGCTATTGCCAGTACTACGTTCCTTTCTGCGGTCTTGCAGTGTTTGAAAGCCTGACCGGTGAAGAGTCCGGTTTCAAGGATGAATACGCCGAAATCGTGGAAGGACAGATTCGAAAGACGTTCACAGATGAACAAATCGAGTATCTAAGAAAGGCATATACCGCTCACTTCAAAGAAGACAGCCCCGCGCTTGAAAGTCTCTCCCCTGCTACAAGTGATGGTGCCGTATGAGCGAAAAGATTCGTACCCTCAAGACGCACAACATTGTCTTTCTAGTAATTGCAGCAGCTGCACCTTTAACGGTGGTTTCCGCCGGAGTAACGGCAGCATACGCCACATCTGGAATGCCAGGAGTTCCTCTCGGCTACCTGCTTTGCGGAGCACTCGTGGCATTCTTTTCAGTCGGCTTCTGCGCTATGGCCAAGGAGATACCCAATACTGCTGCATTCTTTTCCTACGTCTCCGCCGGCCTCGGGAAAAGTCACGGTTTAGCAGCTTCTTCACTGGCTATCGTTTCTTACACTGCTATGCAGATCGCACTTTACTGTCTTCTCGGATACACAGCATCTAGCTTATTTGAATCGATAGTAGGCACCTATATCCACTGGGCGGTGTGGGCACTCATAGCTTTAAGCCTAGTGGCATTTCTAGGCATTAAATCTGCCGATGCCACTTCGAGAATTCTAGGAGTTCTTCTCTTCTTGGAGTCTTGTGCCATCGTGTTCTTCTGTGTTCTCGCAATCCGCAACCCTGCAGATGGGCTCTCGATTGGCACCTTATCTCCGTCCGCGCTCATTGGAACTGGCACAGGAACTCTCCTCGCGTTCACTATCGCCGGGTTCATGGGAATTGAAAGCAGTGCTATGTACTCTGAGGAGGCAATCAATCCGGAGAAAACCATCCCAAACGCGACGCTTATATCAATTCTGATTATTTCCGGCTTTTATGGATTCTCTTCATGGTCAATTGCCCAAAGCACTGGAGAGTCTCAGGTAGTTGATTCTGCGCAAGAATCTGGTTCGGATCTGTTCTTCAACTTTATTGCCAGCCAGGGATACGAGTCCATCGTTCCGCTAATTCAGCTTCTCTTGGTCACCTCCCTCTTCGCAGCCGTTACAGCCTTCCACAATTCTATTTCCCGCTACCTCATGGCGCTGGGGCGAGAACAGGTTATTTGGAAGAACCTCGGCACGACTAGCGAAAATGGTGCCCCTGTTGCGGCATCGCTTTTCCAATCTTGCTTCGGTTTGTTTGCCATCGCCACGGCACTGCTTGCTCAAAAGCTCTCAGGATATGACGAAAGCTTTCCATCAGCAATCGTGTTCTCTTGGATGAGTAACGCTGGTGGTTTCGGACTCGTCTTCTTGCTTCTAACCACTTCGGTCTCGGTTTACTTCTATTTTAGGAAGCACAAAGGGCTTTACCCAGTGTTCGTCACAAAAGTGGCGCCAACTATCGCCATCATTGGGTTCGGCACAATGTTCGTGCTGATCTTGGCCAACTTCGAGAACCTCATTGGCGATGCCGAGCTGTGGTATTTGGTTTTCGTGATTCCAACCATCATCCTCTTGTGTGGAGTAGCTGGCTTTGTTCGCGGCGAGCTGCTCAAGCGCTCCCATCCTCACATCTATAGCAACATCGGTTCTGGACATCCCCCAGGCGAAAGCCGCGTGCAGAGTAGGGCAACCGCTGAGCCGAAAAACTCTCAACTAGTCACATCAGCACAAGATTGATCCAAAGCACGAAAACGTGAACACGGTATTGAACGCTTATGGGAAACCTCGGGG
This sequence comes from Corynebacterium intestinale, assembly GCF_023574125.1. Taxonomy (NCBI): domain Bacteria; kingdom Bacillati; phylum Actinomycetota; class Actinomycetes; order Mycobacteriales; family Corynebacteriaceae; genus Corynebacterium; species Corynebacterium intestinale. The sequence continues at coordinate 72,650 of NZ_JAMKFF010000008.1, read as the reverse complement.
ACGTACGCCCCGATTGTGCAGAGCTAACGAAATCTACCGGTAACGACAAGAGCGGCGGTGGGCTACTTCGCAGTAGCCCACCGCCGCTCAAGAACATCGCTCGCCTGAGTCTACGATCTCGTACCTTTCTCAGGGCTAATCGCTTGTACTAAGCCCAACCCGCCGGCACCAGCCCGACGATCGAAATGATCGAATAAATGAAAGCCAAGAAATACACCACGATGATGGTTGCCTGAATAGCCGGGTGCGCAAGACCGCCCACGGTCCAGCCGGGATCGCGGTCGCCCTTCTTGCGGGAGGCGTGCAGCAGCATCACCGGGATGACGGACATGATGGCACCCGCAAAGCCGCCCGCATAGGACAGCGCCGCAACGAAGCCACCGAGGCCTGCAATCGAGATCACCAGTGGCGGTACCACCGTCAGCGCCACCGCGATGATGCGCTGCCCCTTCACGCCTTCCCAGTGGAAGATGTCGAGGACGTTGCGCATGGTGGTGAAGCCAATCGCCAGGAATGACGTCAGCATGGCCGCCAGGGCAAAAATGTTGGCCAGGTAGTAGGCAACCGGGCCAAGTGCCTCACCCCAGGCGATGGTCACCACTTCGGTGACCTCCATGCCGAGAAGGCCGAGGGCTGCAAAAGGCACCAGCGCCAGGGTAAAGCCCGTGATGACCATGCCCACGACGATCGCACGCGCGGTCTCCTGCGGCTTCGACGGATCCATGCCTTGGACCAGCTCCGGAACCACATACTGCGCCAGGAAAGAAAACACTGCCAGGTTCAGAATCGGGACGATGAAGAAGGGGTGAAGAACCAAAAGGTTTTCCACCTTGATGCCTGGGCCCAGGATGGTCCATCCGCAGAGGACAGCGATGATGATGGCCATACCTGCGGTAATGGCGCCCTCGGTGGCACCAGTGGTGTGCAGACCGCGGTACATCACCCACGAGCCAAACCCAAAGAAGATCAACGTGCCCAGAAGCGGCGGCAGGCCGAAAATGTTGTTGATCAAGTCACCGGAGCCGGCAGCATAGGCAATAAGTGCGCCGATACCGTTGACGATGATGGCGACGAAGACCAGCCACCGCCCCCACTGCCCCAGGTAATGCTCGGCCAGTCCCGAGACCTGCAGCGTGGCTTTGGTGCGCATGGCGGACTCCGCCACGTACAACATGGAAATGGTCGTGAGTGTGCCAGCCACGAGCAGGGCGATGACGAGCGCGAGGAATCCACCGTTGCGAGCGGCATAAGGAATGGAGAGAACTCCAGCGCCGATGTTGGTGCCGAAGATGAGGGCGATGCCCTGCACGAAGGACAGCGCGGGCTTGAATTCCTTCGTGGATTCATCCTTCTGCGGCACAGAAATGTTGTTGGACAAAGACTTCTCCGATGACTACTAAATGGCTATTAAAACGTGAACTCACCCGGCCATCGCCGGGTGAGAACTGCATTGGCCTTACTTGTATTCGTTGAACTGCTTGACGACGACCTGCAGCGCCTCACGCCACAAGTCCTCCGGGATAGCCAAGGAAGGTAGGAAGCGAATGACGTTGTGGTCCAGGCCGCAGGTCAGCAACAGGACGCCCTCGGCCTTGGCACCGTCAGCAATGTTGTGCACCAGCTCGGAGTCCGGCTCGCCCTCAGCGGTCACGAACTCGAGTGCGAGCATGGCGCCGCGGCCACGGAATTCTGCGACGCGCTCATCGCCCAGGATGGGCTCCAGCTCCTCGCGGGCGACCTTCTCTAGGTTCTGAGCACGCGCACCGAAGTCCTTCTCCTCAAACTCCTTGAAGGTTGCCAGCGCAGCCGCGCACGCCACCGGGTTACCGGTGTAGGTGCCGCCCAGGCCACCAGGCTGCGGGGTATCCATGATTTCCGCGCGGCCGGTCACTGCGGACAGCGGCATGCCGGAGGCAATGCCCTTGGCAATGGTCACCATGTCCGGCACGATGCCCTCGTGGTCGGAGGCGAACCAGGTACCGGTGCGCATCATGCCCGCCTGGATCTCGTCGATGATGAAGACCACGTCATTGTCGTTGCACCATTTCTGGATTGCTGCGAGGTAGCCCTCAGCCGGGACGACGAATCCGCCCTCACCCTGAATCGGCTCGGCAACGACGCAGGCCAGGTTGGTCGCGCCGACTTCCTGCTCGATCATGGTGATGGTCTTCTTGGCTGCCTCGGCACCACTCAGACCATCGCGCAGCGGGTAGGACATCGGCGCGCGGTAGATCTCCGGGGCGAAGGGGCCGAAGCCGTTCTTGTAGGGCGACTGCTTAGCGGTCATCGCCATGGTCAGGTTGGTGCGGCCATGGAAGGCGCGGTCCATGACCACCACACCACGCTTACCGGTGTAGTTGCGGGCAATCTTTACTGCGTTCTCGACGGCCTCCGCGCCGGAGTTGAACAGCGCAGTCTTCTTCGGGTGGTCACCCGGGGTGACCTCGTTAAGCTTTTCGGCCACGGCCACGTAGGACTCATAAGGAGAAACGGTGAAGGAGGTGTGAGTGAAGTGCGCGACGGCCTCCTGGACCGCGGCCACGACGGCCGGGTTCGAAGCGCCAGCGGAGGTCACGGCGATGCCGGAGGCAAGGTCGATGAAGTGGTTGCCGTCGGCGTCGGCAAGAATGCCGCCGTCGGCATCCACTACGTAACCCGGAAGCGACGGCGCCATGCCCGCGGGCAGCGCGTTCTTGCGGCGCTCATCCAGGGCGGCGCTCTTCGGGCCCGGGACCTGCTGGCCCAGGTGGCGAGACTGCTCAATGTGGTACTGAAGTTCCTGCATGGTCTTCCTTTTTGTGCTCGGATGAATAGTGTGCCCCTTAGTGTGGTCTCCACCACCCTCCGCACACTATGGACGAGATGTATAAATTTCCTCCCCATAGCTGTGTACTCTGTCCACCATGCGTGAGATTTCCTTCCGCTGGCTGCTCAACCAGCGCTCATTGAACCTGCGAAGCATCGTCACCGGTAGCGCCACATTCAACACCATCCACGCTTCCGAGCTCGCGGACCCCAGCGAGTTCACCTCCCCCGGCGCGCTCATGCTCACATTGGGGCTTGCCTTCCAGGAGGAACCGGAGGGCTTCGAACGCTATGGCGCAGCTCTGGCCGCGGCCGGCGTGCAGGGCATCGGCTTCGGCACCGGACTGGCCTTTAGCGAGGTCCCCACCGCGCTCATCCATGCCTGCTCCCAGCACAATCTCACCCTCTTTGAGGTCCCACGCGCCACCCGATTCGTCTCCATCACCACGGCCGTGGCTCAAGAACAGGCCCGCTTGGACAACAACGCGCACTTTGCACTCCACCGCCAGCAGGAGCGCCTCAACCAGGCCGCGGCCACGAGCATCGGGGCGCTCGTCATGCAAGCCAGCAAAGAACTCGGCGCCGCAGTGGCGGTGGCCAGTTCCTCCGGAGCGGTGGTCAGCCGCAGCGATCGCGGTCAGCTCAGTGCGGCCGACGCCGCGGTGGAGGCCGCGGAGCAGACGGGGCGCGGAACGGGGACGTCGACAAGCACAGGCGCAACCATCACCAGCATCTTCGGCTCGGCGGGACGGCGCTGGGCCATCGCGGTAACGCGTGCAGAGAAGTTCGATTCCTACTCCCGCGCGCTCATCCGGCACCTCGCGGGCCTGGCCAGCCTGCTCTTAGATCATCCCGACACCACTGCGCACACGATCCTCGGGGCGTTGGCGCTTGACGCCCAACTGGCCGGGGTTGACTCCCCTGCCTTACAGGCGGCCTTCCATACGGTCGATAGCCACGACCTCGTGGATGTTCTGTTTCTCACGGCACCATCACCCTCCCGCCTCGCGCGGGCATTAAGCGAGATTGGAAAAGCCGAGCCCCTCAGCCTCATCCGCCCGGAGCACGATTCGGCACTTATCGCGCTTCCCCCGGGCACCACGCACCCGAACTTGAGCGGTAAACACACCCGCTACCTCCGAACGTCCATCCTGCAGCGCATCCAATGGCAAGCGTTGACCCCGGCGCTCTTGTCCTCTCTCCAGAGCCACGCGCGCAGCCTGCCCCTCGGTACTGTGGCGACCTTCGATTCGGCTGCCCCTACCTGGCTGGCAGAACCCGGCGTACCCGAGGCCCTCGCTGCCCGGCGCGCGGCCACAGTCAGCCTTCTCGCCGAGCACGATGCGCAGCACAACACAGAGCTGTGCGCCACGCTGCGTTCCTTCCTCGTGGGCAACGCCAACTTGGCCACCGCCGCCGCGGAACTCGGCGTTCACCGCCACACGGTGCGCGCCCGCTTGGACAAGATCGAGCAACTCTGCGGCGTGGACCTGAGCAATCCCGTCACCCGCGCGGAACTGCTCTTGCTCAGCCTTGATTCTTAAGAATTCAGTCCGGAACGCTCACGCCCAGGATGAGAAGTTCCGCCGCCACGAGAGGATCCTTAAGATCAACCTCCAATAATTCCTCCAAGTCCGCGATGCGCTTGCGCACGGTGTGGCGGTGCGAATGCAGCTCCTCAGCGGTGCGGCTTACATGCCCGCCGGCGCGCAAGTAAACCTCCAGTGTTTCCGCCAAGTCGGTGCCGTGCTCGGCGTCAAAGGAACGCACCTTGCCCCAGGTCTCCTTCGCGCGGTTGTGCACCGCTCCTTTAACCCGAGGGTCCCTAGTCCAGCTCAAGGTGCGCGATTCCGGCCCCGCGAGCATCCCCGGCTGCAGCCCGAAAGCGAAAGACTCCAGCTCGTGGACAATCCCCACCCCCAGCTCGGCCCACGGCATGGGTTGGCCCACGACGATGCGCTTGCTCCCGCGAATATCGCGCAGCAAATCCTGCAGATTTTTCATCGTTCGGCTTCCCCTAAAGAGCAGGAGGCTGGAGGACTTATCCAGCGCGTACTCGAAGAGCAAACGCCCGTGGTCTTGGAGTCGGGCGTCCAGGGCCTGGATGAAGCGCTGGTGAGCCCGCTCCCCCTCGGATTTCACCAAGACCGGGCGCACCCTCCCCTGCGCATCACCCACGAGGTGGAAGATGCGCCGCATGGGATCTTCGGGTTCGTCCAACCCCAGCTGAATGGCCAAAGCCATGGAGTTGAGCTCATTCTGTGTGCGCCGCAGCTCTTGTGGGCGCTTCACGCTAAGCTCCGCTAGGCCCGCGGCCTGCTTGAGTAGCGCGCGCTCGTTCACGCCGAAACCATCACGCGCCACTGCCAAGAGCCCGAAGGAGCGCGCACCGTGGTCGGCCAAGCGCTGGGCCAAGACATTCCACCCGCCCACGCGGCGCGCGGCGTAGAAGTTCTGGGCGCGGGTATCGGCGATCACCGGTGCCCAATCCACCGGAGGCAGCCCCGGGTAGCTCGACTGTGCAAAGACGCGCCCGTCTTTATCGACGAGACAGGAATGCGCGCCCAGGAGGCGACTGGTCTTGTCCACGAGGGCATCGAGGCCGGCCACGGCGGCGTCGTTGAGCGCACCCTGCTGGGCGATGAAACGCTCCAACCCTTCCTCGCGCTGGCGCTGCAACTCGTCGTGCAAACGCGCGAGCACCGAAACGAAAGGGACGCGCCGCGCCACAGTGAAGAGCGAAATATTGCATTCCCGAGCGGCCTCCAGCATTCCGGGCGGAACCTCGGCAAAGGCCAGCCCAACGCCGAAACCCACCCCCGTTACCCCACCCGCGGACACCTTGCGGATGTACTCTGCCAGTTCCTCAGGCTGTCCTTCAAATGCCATGCCGGTGAGCAAAATGACGGCCCCGGATCCCACAAATTCGCGCGGATCGCGCAGTTCACACGGGTGCATCACGGAAAAGGACCGCTTGCAATCGTGCAGAATCCTTATCCCCAGATCGGGTTGATTGGCCAACCAGGTGAGGGATACGCTCCCCTCTTCCAGCCCGGCCGCTACCCCCTTATCCACTGTGGACAATTTCTCACCATTCTTTCACCAATACGTCTGTGGCCCTCCTAAAGTTTAGCCGCCAGAATGAGCTACGTCATACAAAACCCCGAGCATTAAGGAGCAGACAGCATGCAGGATCTCAAGCACCGTCTCCCCCAGGAGCGGAACGTTTCCACCGCAATCCCTGGCCCCCGCAGCCAGGAGCTGAATGCCGCCCGTGAAGCAGACGTCGCCGCTGGCGTCATCCCGGGCTACCCCTCCTACATCACTGACGGCGACGGTGGCGTGCTTGTCGACGTCGACGGCAACACCATCGTCGACTTCGCATCCGGCATCGCCGTGACTTCCGTCGGCGCCTCCAACCAGCGCGTTGCCAAAGCCGTCGCCGAGGCTGCTAGCCACCTCACCCACACCTGCTTCCTCAACGCTCCTTACGAGGGCTTTGTCCAGGTAGCCAAGAAGCTCAACGAGTTGACCCCGGGCACCCACGAGAAGAAGTCCTGCCTCTTCTCCACCGGTGCTGAGGCAGTGGAGAACGCCATCAAGATCGCTCGCCGCTACACAGGCAAGAACCGCGTCGTGGTTTTCGACGGTGCCTTCCACGGCCGCACCAACCTGACCATGACCATGACCGCCAAGAACAAGCCGTACAAGTCCGGCTTTGGCACCCTGGCCGCTGACATCTACCGCGCGCCGATGTCCTACCCGCTGCGCGACGGCCTCGATGGCAAGCAGGCAGCAGCGCGCACCCTGCGCTACATCGAGCAGTACGTCGGCACCGAAGAGTTGGCTGCCGTCATCATCGAGCCGGTTCAGGGCGAGGGCGGCTTCGTCGAGCCGGCCAAGGGCTTCCTCCCGGCTCTGCAGGAATGGTGCACCGACAACGGCGTTGTCTTCATCGCCGATGAGATCCAGGCCGGCATCTGCCGCACCGGCTCCTGGTTCGCCTGTGAAGACGAGGGCATCATCCCGGACCTCATCACCACCGCCAAGGGCGTGGGCGGCGGCATGCCGCTCTCCGCTGTGACCGGCCGCGCCGAAATCATGGATGCCCCGGACCCGGGCTCCCTGGGAGGCACCTACGCCGGTAACCCGGTGGCCTGCGCTGCTTCCCTGGCAGCCTTCGAGGAGATGGAGGAGCTGGACCTCAACTCCCGCGCCCGCGAAATCGAGGCGATCATCCGCGAAGAGCTGGAGCCGCTACTTGAACTCACCACCGTTGCTGAGGTCCGCGGCCGCGGAGCCATGATCGCCATCGAGCTGGTCGATGACAACAACCAGCCAAACGCCGACCTCACCGCCAAGGTAGCCAAGACCTGCCGCGAGCAGGGCGTGCTCATCCTCACCTGTGGCCTTGACGGCAACGTCATCCGCCTCCTTCCGCCCCTGGTCATCAACGAGTCCACCCTGCGTGACGGCCTCCAGGTTCTGGCTGAAGCTATCCGCGCGAACTAATCCGAAACACCAACACCTCAAGGAGACACACCACTATGAAGATCTACGACTGCATCATCCTCGGCACCGGCTACGGCGGACTGGGCATGGGCGCCCAACTTGTTCGCGACGAGCAGCAGGACTTCCTCATCCTCGAAGCAGCCGACGAGGTCGGCGGCGTCTGGCGCGACAACACCTACCCGGGCGCTGCCTGCGATACCCAGGCTCTTATCTACTGCTACTCCTACTTCCTCAACCTCGGCGTCTCCCGCATGTTCGCCGGTCAGGACGAGATGCAGGGCTACCTCAAGGCCCTTGCCGAGGAGTTCAACCTCTACGATCACATCAAGTTCAACCACCGCATCACCCGCGCCGAGTGGAAGGAAGACCTCAAGGCATGGGAGATCGAGGCCAACGGTGAGACCTACTACGGCCGCGTCTTCGTCGGCGCCTGGGGCCAGCTCTCCAAGCCGAAAATCCCGAACTTCCCGAACCGCGAGGCATTCCAGGGCGTGCAGTTCCACTCCGCCGAGTGGAACCACGACGTCGACCTGAACGGCAAGAAGGTCGCCGTCATCGGCAACGCGGCCTCCGCTGTCCAGCTGGTTCCGGAGGTTGCAAAGGTTGCGGAGAAGCTCTCCGTGTTCCAGCGCTCCGCAAACTACATCCTGCCGCGCAACCAGGTCATCTTCACCGAGGAGGAGACCAAGGAATTCCAGGAGAACCCGGATTCCTACCGCGCCATCCGCCAGGAAATCCACGAGGTCCGCGAGGAGGGCTTCGACCGCACCCGCAAGGGCACCGACTCCGCCGCCGAGGGTGTCGAGCAGGCCATGGAGCACCTGCGCTCCCAGGTCAACGACCCGGAGCTGGTGGAAAAGCTCACCCCGACCTTCGCTTTCGGCTGCAAGCGCATCCTGCGCTCCGATGACTTCTACCCCACCTTCAACCGTGACAACGTGGAGCTTGTCACCGCTGGCATCGAGAAGTTCACCGAAACCGGCATCCGCACCGAGGACGGCGTCGAGCACGACTTCGACGTTGTCATCTACGCCACCGGCTTCCACTCCCAGGAGTTCCAGGGCGACCTGCCGATTGCCGGCCGCGACGGCATCGACCTGCGCGAGCGCTGGGGCAACTCCCCGGAGGCTTACCTGGGCATGACCGTGGATGGCTTCCCGAACTTCTTCATGCTCTACGGCCCGAACACCAACCTCAACCACCACTCCGTGGTGGCCATGCTCGAGGCGCAGGACCGCTACATCTCCCAGGCTGTTGCTTACCTGCGCGAGAACCCGGAGGCAGCCCTCGACGTGAAGAAGAACGTCATCGACGAGTTCAACACCCGCATCCAGAAGGAACTCGAGGCATCTGCGTTCTCCGCCGATTGCTCCTCTTGGTACAAGAACGAGGAAGGCCGCGTCATCAACAACTGGTCCGGCAACGTTGCTGAGTACTACGAGCTCACCGACAAGCTGGAGATCAACGACTACGAGCTGGTCTAGAAGGTAGTGATCACGATGCACACTCTGCACGACGAATACTCCGGGCGCCCCGTCGCTGAGGATGCGTGGAAGGCGCTGAAGCCTTTCCGCGATGGTGGAGCGAAGTCCTTCCACAACTTCCCCATCCCGCAGGTGCGTGAGAACTACGTAGCCTCGGCCCACGCCAACCCGCTCCACGAGGAGAAGGAACCTGCGACCACAGATTTCCAGGTCGACCAGTTCCAGGTTCGCCTTTATGACCCCCGCCCGGAGGCAGAACGCGGCCAGGAGACCCCCGCGGTGCTCTACATGCACGGCGGCGGCTGGCTCATGGGCAACCTGGAGACCCACCACTCCTCGGTACGCCGTATCGCGGTGCTGACCGGCCTCCCGGTCGTCGCGGTGGATTATCGCCTCGCCCCGGAGCACACCTACCCGGCGGCAATCGACGATTGCCGCGCCGCCTACCGCTGGCTGTCCAACCCCGAGGCAGAACACGGACTGACCGTGACCTCCATCGCGGTCGCCGGTGATTCAGCCGGCGGCCAGCTGGCTGCCACGTTGGCGAATGAGTTTGTGGGTGAAGATGACGTCGCCAAGCTCAGCGCCCAGATCCTGCTCTACCCGATCACGGATTGCTCCCGCGAGCGCACCGAGAACGGTGCCTCCTACAAACGCCTGGAGGAAGGCTTCCCTCTCGCCTCCGACACCATGCGGTGGTTCATCGATACCTTCGTCACGGAGGAATCCCAGCGCACCGCCACGGATCTCTCCCCACTGTTGCTGGAAGAGCTGCCGGAAGGCCTGCCCCCGTCGCTCGTCATCACGGTGGATAACGATCCGCTGGCGGATGAGGGCATCGAGTATGCCGGGAAGCTAGCAAAAGCGGGCGTCGACGTCACGCACAAGCACCTCCTGGGCTACCACCACGGGCTCTTTACCTCCGCCGCGATCATTGACCGCGGCGAGGAGGAGCTTGCTGGAATCGCCGAGTTCATCAAGGCGGTGACGAGCTAACAGCTTTCGCTCCATCACACACGGGGCAGGCACCTTTCCTAGGCGGCCTGCCCCGTCTGCATAAGTAGAAGCATTTATCCATCCACAGTTAGGTTCACCATGCTTAAACGCTCATTCGGCATCGCGATGGCCTTCATCGGCGTGCTCGCGGGAGCCTCCTTCGCGTCCGGCCGTGAGGCCCTCCAATACTTCGTTGCCTTCGGCAACATGGGCATCGTCGGTGCCATCGTCACCGCACTGGCCATGACCATTTCCGGAATCACCATTCTCCAATTGGGTTCTTATCACCGCGCAAAAGAACACACTTCTGTGTTCAACGCGGTGTCCACGCCAATTGTGTCGAAGATCCTTGACTTCGCCACGCTGACCTGTCTTTTCTGCATCGGCTTCGCCATGTTCGCCGGCGCCGGCACCAACCTCAACCAGCAGTGGGGCTGGCCGGTGTGGATCGGTGCGATCCTCATGCTCATTCTCACGCTGCTGACTGGGTTGCTCGATGTGGACAAGGTGACCATCGCCATTGGCGCCATCACCCCGTTCATCATCATCCTGTTGACCATCGGCACCGTGTATACCGTGTTGACGTCCAGCCCCGATTGGTCACACCTCAACGAGCAGGCGCAGACCATTCCCACCACGCTGCCCAACTGGTGGGTCTCCGCCATCAATAACTTGGGCCTCAACGTCATCGTGGTGGTCTCAATGATGATCGTCATCGGCGGCAACTTCCTCGATGCCAAGGAAGTGGGCTATGGCGGCATCCTCGGCGGCCTGTGCTTCCTGTTCCTGCTTGCGGTCCTGGTGGGCGGCCTTTACGTTTCGGTGGGCCCGATTACCGACGCCGAAATGCCAACCTTGGCCATGATTGAGCAGATTCATCCAGCGCTCGGAGTCGCCATGTCCATTGCTATCTACGGCATGATTTATAACACCGCCATCGGCATGTTCTATGCCTTTGCCAAGCGCCTGACCCGTGGCAAGCCACAACACTTCTACAAGGTTTATGTCATCTCGGTGCTCATCGGATTCGTGCTCTCCTTCGTCGGCTTCTCTAACCTCATCGGCTGGGTATATCCGATTCTGGGCTACATGGGTATCGCCATCATGTTCATCATCGGCTTTGCTTGGATGAAGAACCGCAAGGACCTGCAGTCTGAGGCCGATCTGCGCCGCCGTGCGCGCGAACTACTCAAGAAGCGTTTTGAGAATGACAACCACCTCTCTGAGGAGGAAATGCGCGAGCTTTCCGCTATCGCCCGCAATTCCTCCATTCCCGAATCTGACTTCATCAGAGAAATCATGACTGAGGTCGATTCCGAGGACGTGCCCGAAGAGCTGCAGATTGGTGATGGCAAGCTCCACGCGCTCATCACTGGCAAGCCCATTCCGCGCACTAAGAAGAAGGTGTAGTTCTCACTATTCCCCCATCACCACCTACCCTCATTCTCTCCGCCCCCGCGTCTCAAGCGCCTAGCGCTGCATGCGGGGGCGAAGTGCTTTCCACAGCACCCACAAAACTAAGTCGGCATCCGAGAAACGAATGCGCTCCTCCAGTGCCTCCAGCCGGTGCCGCACCGTATTGGCATGTACACCCACGACCTTTGCCGCGCGGGCAACGGAAAACCCTTCAGCCTCATAGGCCTGAAAGATCTCTTCACCATCCTTGATCGAGCCGATCGCTCGGTCGAGCTCCCCCACGGCATCTTCTAAACCGCGCTGACCCAGGTACGCCGCCGCCTTCTCGATGGCGCTGCACTGAGAAAACTCCATGCTCTGCACGTGCAGGGAGTGTTGCCGGTCCACCACTACGGCAGCAACCAGAGCCTGCAGCCACGCCTGCGGGCCCTCCTCGACGGCATCGAAGGCATCGGAAAGCCCAACCGAGCCGAAGAGCACATCCGCAATTTTTGCTTCGGCTCCCGACTGGGTCGTCAGCACGCAAGTACGGCCAGCCACATAGCCCAGCACCAATGGCACGCCCGCGTCCTGCGCCACCGCAAAAGCCTTATCCCGCACATCGCTGCGGTAGGAATCCTTGACGGAGTCCGAGACTATGAGCCGCATTGTCGCGTGTTCCGAAAACCCTCTCCTGCGCAAGGTGGTGGCCACCTCCTCCCTGTCCGAACTGTCGTCGCACAACGCCATCAATAAGGCGCTTGATTCCGCGACGTGGTTCCGCTGGATGTTTCGCTGCGCCAACAAGGAAGCGGTGAGCAGCTCCTCCAGTGCTGCAAAGGCGGGGTCATCGAAGTCCGCATCCCGGCTGGTCTGCCGCCCCCGGATCAACCAATAGCCGTGATCAAAGGACGGGCTTTCGCCGGCAATGTCGAGCCACCGGGCAAAGACCTTCCACCGCCCCACGTGCAAAGTAGTCGTGCTGTGGTTGCTAACAACCGACAAGGAGCGCGCAATGCTTCGCGCGGGCAGCTCGCCGGCCGCGGCGATGACCCGGCCATCGACGGCCAAAAGAAGTAAGGAATCCCCGCTAAACCTGGCAAAGCGGGAGAGGATTTCGGATTCGGGGGCAGGGTTGACCAGCCCGGGGCTTAATTGACCAATGGTGCTGAGCTTGCGCCATGAGGTGAGGTTGGGCTGGCGGCGCAGCAGCTCATCCACCGCGCGCCGAATGTCTTGACGTGTGAGCCCCTCGGTGCCGTATAGGAGGGACACGGTGCCGTCCACGGAGTCCAGGATTTCCTGCTCAGTGAATTCAGATTCGAGGAATACCACGCCGGCGGCATCGGCTAAGCGGCGTTGAATGGCGCGGGGTGTTCCCTCTACCCGGGGCAGGACCAACCAGCCGCTCACGTCGCCGTCACCCTCAGCGCACAACCCCACAAACTCTTCATTTTCGAGGGCCTTGTTGATGCGGCGCAACCGCGGTTCCATCACGACGAGATCCGCGATGTGCAACTCCGGGTTTTCTTGTGACGCCACTTAACCCTCCGAAAAATAGTGTCCTATCTTACTTTTAATCAGGTAATTCTAGTGGCCGGCAGCCTGGCTTTTTGGAGTTTCCTCCATTCGTTTTCCCCTCAATTCACTTTTCCTCCATTGCTTGCCTGCCCGGAGCATATGAAGATTCCTTCCAACCGAATTCACGAGCCTTTGAAAGAGAGGTCCACACCATGACGGAGACCAAGCCATTTCGCGTATCCGTTGATGTCGGCGGAACGTTCACCGACGTCGCGATTGTTAACACCGACACCCACGAGCTGTCAGTAGCGAAGGTCCCCTCCACCCCTGATGACCCCATGAAGGCAGTGATGAACGGCCTCAAGCAGGCCGACGTCCAGCTCAACCAGGTCGACGTTTTCTCCCACGGCACCACGGTGGCCACCAACGCGCTGATCCAGCGCCGCTTCCCGCCGGCAGCGCTCATCACCACGAAGGGCTTCCGCGATGTCCTGGAGATTCGTGATGGTACGAAGGACGAGCTGTGGGATGCCTACCACGATGTTCCGGAGCCCTATATCCGCCGCCGCGACCGCTACGAGGTCGAGGAGCGCATCGACTTCGATGGTGCAGAGGTCACCCCGCTCGATGAGGCAGAAGCTCGCCGCATCGCCGGCATCCTGCGCCGCAAGAAGATTGAGACCGTGGCGGTCTGCTTCATCAACTCCCACGCTAACGCCTCCCACGAGGAGCGAATGGCGGAGATCCTGCGCGAGGAGCTTCCCGACGCCGCCATCTCCACCTCCTCCGAAATCCTCCCGGAGATCTTCGAGCACGACCGCTTCTCCACGACCGTCGCCAATGCGGTCCTGGCTCCGCTCGTCTCCGGCTACGTCAACCGCCTGTCCCGCCAGCTGGAGGAAGGCGGCTACGACGGTGACCTGCTGCTGCTGCACTCCGGCGGCGGTTCCATGACCCCGGAGATGGTTTCCCGCTACCCGGTCCGCCTGGCCGCCTCCGGCATTGCCGCCGGCGCCATCGCGGTGCAGGATATTGCGACGCGCTGCGGCTACTCCAACGCGATCGGCTTGGAGATGGGCGGTACCTCCACCGACATCGCCTTGGTCTACGAAGGCGATATCCGCATTACCAAGCAGTGGCAGGTCGAGTACGGCTTCCCCATCTGCTTCCCATCCATTGAGGTGGGCACCATCGGTGCCGGTGGCGGTTCGGAGGCCTGGATCGATGAGGCAGGCTCCCTGCGCAATGGTCCGCAGTCGGCCGGTGCGGATCCGGGACCGGTCTGCTACGAGCGCGGCGGCACCGAAGCCACGAATACCGATGCCAACGTCACCCTCGGCCGCCTCGGCACCGAGCTCATCGGCGGCGCGCTGAAGCTGAACCCAGATGCCGCGCGTGAAGCCGTCAACAAGACCGTCGCCGATCCTCTGGGTCTCGATACCGAAACCGCCGCGGAAAACATCGTCCAGGTGGCCAACGCCAACATGGCCGACGCCGTTCGCCTGCTGTCCATCCGCCGCGGCTACGACCCGCGCGATTTCGTCCTCGTCGTCGGCGGCGGCGCCGGCGCACTGCATGGAGCAGAGGTGGCCCGCGACCTCTCCATCCCCACCGTCGTGGTGCCGCCGCACCCAGGCGTGACTTCCGCTCAGGGCTGCCTGCTCGTGGACATCCGCCACGACATCACCAAGATGTACCAAGCAGCCGTGGACGAGGTGGACACCGCGGAACTGCGCAAGGAATTCCAGGCACTCATCTCCGAGGCCCGCGAGCGTCTCCACAAGGAGCACGTGCCGGAGGAACGCATGAAGTTTAAGCTGACCGCCTCCATGCGCTACCGCGGCCAGTGGCGCTCGCTGACCGTGGAGATCCCGGAATCCGATAACCCGCTAGATGATGCCGTCGCCATGTTCCACGATGAGCACGAGCGCGAATACTCCTTCGCCGACCGCGACGGTGCCGTAGAGTTCTACCAGATTGGCCTCATCGCCATCGGTGAGCTGGAGAACCCGCCCTTCAAGCACTATGAGGTCGAAGAGCACGAGGCAGAGCTCCCGGAGACCACCCGTCCGGTGTACTTCTCCGCGCACGGCGGCTGGGCCGATGTCCCGATTTACCACCGCCCGGATCTGAAGGCCGGTGCGAAACTCAACGGCCCCGCCATCATCGATCAGTTCGACGCCACCACCGTCATTCCGCCAGGAGACCGCGCAGAAATCGATGAGTGGTCCAACATCCGCATCCACATCGGCAAGGCCACCAACGCCTAAGACTCTCGCCTTCAGACTCTCCTTAAGAAAGGAATCGACATGACTGCTTCACAGACACAGGCTCAGTCCTCATCAAACCGCCGCACGCTCGACCCAGTGACCTTCGAGGTTCTCAAGAACGCCTTCGCCACCTCGGTCAACCTCATGTCCGAGCAGATTCTGCGTACGTGCTACTCCTTCGTTATCTATTCACGTGACTTCTCCTCCGCGCTGTGTGACGCCGAGGGCAACACCGTCATGCAGGGTGACCAGGACATCGCCGTGCACGTCGGCACGCTGCACTTCCAGTGCCAGGCCGTGCTCAAGGAATTCGGGGATGACATCCACGAAGGCGACGTGTTCGCTATCAATGACCCCTACCAGGGCGGCACGCACATGAATGACGTGTCCTTCCTGCGCCCCATCTTCTACGAGGGCACGCTTTTGGCCTTCGCGCAGAACAAGGGCCACTGGGCCGATGCCGGCGGCTCCGTCCCAGGCTCCTTCGACGTGTCCGCCACCAACTACTACACCGAAGGCCTGCGCATCACCCCGGTGCGTGTGTGGTCCAAGGGCGTGTTCCTCAGGGACGTCGCCAAGCTCCTGGCGGGCAATACCCGTAGCCCCGAGATCGTCATGGGTGACCTCAAGGCCCAGGCCGAGGCCACCGCGGTCTGCGAGCGCGAAATCCACCGCCTCGTGGACAAATACTCTGTCGACATCGTGCGCACCGCGCTGCGTGAGGTCCAGGACTACGTGGAGGACATCGTCACCGCCCGTGTCGCCGAGCTTGACGACGGCGAGTGGTCCACCACCGACTACATCGACCTCGACCCGGCTAAGGATGAGGGCTTGGTTCCCATCAAGGTCACGATGCGCATCAAGGGAGGGCGCCTGTCCTACTCGCTGGATGGATCCGCACCGGCGGTCGCCAGCTTCCTCAACGCGGGCTATGGTTCTGCGTTCTCCGGAATCGTCGCCGGTACCAAGACCTTCTTCCCCGACGTGCCGCTGAACTCCGGCCTCTACCGCGCCATGGACATCGACCTCGGCCCGGAAGGCACCGTGGTCAACGCCGGAATGCCGCACGCTGTCACCGGCTTCTGTTCGGGCCCCTTCGAGAAGATCATGAACGCCGTCTTCGAGCTGTGGTCCCAGCTCATGCAGGAGCGCGCCATGGCCTGTGCCTTCAACCTGGAATATCTCCTCATCGGTGGTTGGGATACGCGTGATGCGAAGAAACCGCAGGACAAGGGCGAGTTCTTCATGTGGTACGACTGGATGGCCGGCGGCTGGGGCGGCCGCGTCGACCGCGATGGTTCCTCCGCCACCGCGCCGGTCTTCGGCCCAGGCCTGGCGGTCCAGCCGGTGGAAGGCCAGGAGCGTCTCTCTCCGGTCCTCACCAGCCACCATGCTCTGGTCACCGACTCGGCCGGCCCCGGCAAGTACCGCGGCGGCGTCGGCGTATCCAAGGGCGGCGTGCTCACGGACGCGAATCAGACCGTGATGAGCTACTGCTGTGACCGCGCCCGCTCCGTTACCTGGGGCATCGACGGTGGCCTGCCGTCCATCCCGCAGGGCGTGTGGCTCAACCGTGGAACCCCGGATGAGAAATTTCTCGGTGCACTCTTCTCCAATGTTCCGGTGGGTCCGGGCGATACCTTCGAGCGCCCCTCTGCCGGTGGCGGTGGATTCGGCGATGCCCTGGAGCGTGACCCGAAGGCCGTGCTGGAGGACGTCATCGATGGCTACGTCTCCGTGGGCCGTGCCGCCAAGGACTACGGCGTTGTCATCCACGCCATCGATCCGGAAATCGACGAGTACGAGCTCGATGAGGATGCAACGAAGACGCTGCGTGAGGAGCTGCGTTCCAGCCGCCTGGACAAGCTGACGGAGTCCCCGGAGTCCGTGGCGGAGCGCTACAACGCGGGCGAGCTAGACCAGCTCGACCTGGTCCGCCACTACGGCGTCATCCTGGACTGGGCCACCGGTGAGCTCCTTCCCACCACCACCCAGCAGTACCGCGAGCAGATGACCAAGCGCTCCTCTTCCCACTGGAAGTAGTAAGCGCCCTGACTGGCCCCTAAACTAGGGGCATGTCTCTCCTCGGCACCGTATTCTCCCACCTCGCCAGCGGCACCCGTGTCCCCGACGAGCTGCGAGAGCAACTGGATGCCGAGGAGCTCAGTTCGCTTCGGGCCGTTGAGGAGACCATGCGTGCCAACCACACGTGGCGGGTGATGTCGACCAAGCTGCTCGATGTTTCTCAGATGCTCAACTCGGGCCGCGAATCCACTGATATATTCCACGCCATCGTGCGCCACGCGCGCACCACTATTGGTACGGACGTGGGTTATCTCAGCCTCAACGATGAGGACACCGGCTTTACCAAGGTGCTGGCCACCAGCGGTGTCGTCACTGAGGAGTTCCGCACCATCAACATGCCGATGGGCTCTGGAATCCTCGGCATTGTGGCCGCTACCAACCGCCCGGCGTGGACCTATGACCATTCCGCCGACCCCAACGTCACGCACGTGGATTACGTGGACCGCGCGGTGGAGGCCGAAGGCATCCGCGGGATCCTCGGCGCCCCGATTCGAATTGCCGGGCGCACCATCGGTGCGCTGCTCGTGGGTGACCGCCACCCCCGCCACTACACGCACGAGGAAATTGCCGCGCTCGAGGTGCTTGGCTCTATCACCTCTGTGGCATTGGAGAATGCGCAAGTCATCGAGAGCCAGGGCGAATCCGTTGCCGAGCTAACCCGATCGCAGATAGCTCTGAGCCGCCATGTAGAAGAGCTGCAGTGGCTCAATGAGGTCAACGCGAAACTGCTCCACGTGCTCATGAACAATGCCAGCTTCGAAGAGCTGGAACGCGTGCTGACTGAAAGTCTCGACGCTCCGGTGATGCTGTGGACCACGGAGGATGCCCCGGACGCTCCCCCAGCAAGCACGTTCCCCGTGGAGTTTAATGGCCGCGCACTGGGCACGATTGGTGTGGACAAGCAGCTCAGCGACGCCGAACTGCGCGTCATCAGCCATGCTTCCGCGGCCTTTACCGCGATTGCCCTTTTTGCCGAGGCGCTTGTCGACGCCACCGCGCGCAAAGTCGATGACCTGGTCTATGCCGTGGCGCTGGGTAATGCCGGGCGTGAGGAGATCGCCCGCCTGCGACACCTGACGGGTATCAGCCTGAACTCCTCAGCACAGCTGTATTTCGTCGGCCTGCACTCAGCAAAGGGCCTGCCCACTCGTCCGCAGCTGGAACACCTCTTGCCGGGTAATGCCGCTATTACGCACCACGATCAGCACGTGTGCGTGCTGTACCAGCCGGATCGAGGTATCGATGCGGCGCTGGCCCCGCTGCTATCTGAGTTCCCCGATTTAACGGTCTCCGCCATCGGCTTTGATGGCCTGAGTGAAGCACGCAGCGCACATGATTCCGCCATGTCTTACCTGGAATCAGCGCTCGCCCTGGGAGTGCGCGGCCGTCTGATCACCGAGGACTCCCTGGGCACGGTGGGCCTCATTTTAGGCGCGGACCCACACGCATTGAACGCTCTTTCCACACGCACCATCGGCCCGCTGCTGCGTTATGACGAGGAGCATTCCACGGAGCTGACCGATACCGCGCACCACTACTTGCTCTCCGGCCACAGCATCCCGCAAACAGCTCGCGCCATGTTTATCCACCCCAATACGGTGCGCCAGCGGCTCGACCGGATCTCGGAGTTGATGGGTGATGAGTGGGCCGTCGGCCAGCGCGGGCTCGATGTCTTCGTGGCGCTGCGCGCCCACATGCTCGGCAAGTAGAGAATTCCCTATCTAAATAGCTGTCTGATGTAGATTCCCCCATACCGTTCCTGCCCTCATCGACATCCTGTGGCGTACATTACGTTGCATTAACCCCACCCGATGTCTGGAGGTAGATATGTCTGACACGATTACCATTCGCGGCGCCGTCCTGGAGCGCTCCGGCGATGAGCGTCCCTACGCCGACTCCAAGCCCATTACCGTGAGCGAGCTCGAGCTCACTGCCCCCGGCGAGGGCGAGATCTTGGTTAAGATCACCGCCGCTGGCCTCTGCCACTCCGACCTCTCCGTGGTCAACAACAACCGCCCCCGCCCGCTGCCGATGCTTTTGGGCCACGAGTCCGCGGGCATCGTCGAGGAGATTGGCCCGGGTGTTACCAACGTCAAGGTCGGCGACCACGTGGTCATGACCTTCCTGCCGCGCTGCGGCGAGTGCGCTGGCTGCAAGACCGACGGCAAGATGCCCTGTGAGGTTGGCTCCAAGACCAACAACGAGGGCACCCTCATCCGCGGCACCCGCCACCTCACCCGCAATGGTGAGATGGTCCAGCACCACCTCGGCGTTTCCGGCTTCGCAACACACGCAGTGGTTTCCGAGCTCTCCGTCGTACCGGTTGGCTCCGATGTCCCGGCGGATATCGCCGCCATCCTCGGCTGCGCCATCCTTACTGGCGGCGGCGCCATCCTTAACGAAATTGATCCGAAGCCGGAGGACAGCATCGCCGTCGTCGGCCTCGGTGGCGTGGGCATGGCCGCCATCATCACCGCCGCTGCGCTCGGCGTGAAGGAGATCGTGGGCATTGACATGCAGAAGGACAAGTGCGAGAAGGCCCTCGAAATCGGCGCCACTTCCGCCATGACCCCGCAGGAAGCTGAAGAGTCCGGCAAGAAGTTCACCGCCGTCGTGGAGGCCGCCGGCCACCCGAAGGCCCTGGAAACCGCCTACAAGGTCACTGCACCGGGTGGCCTGACCGTCACCGTTGGCCTGCCGGCACCGGGCTCCACCATCACCATCGACCCGCTCGTGATGACCGGTGAGGCACGCCGCCTGCACGGCTGCTACCTGGGTTCCTCCGTTCCGTCGAAGGACATCCCGAAGTACGAGCAACTGTGGCGCGAGGGCAAGCTCAACGCCGAGGCCCTGATCTCCGACCACATCAAGCTCGAGGACATCAACACCGCCATGGACCGCCTGTCCGACGGTGTGGCGCTGCGCCAGATCATCGAGTTCGACTAATCAAGACTCGGCTAAACCTCAACCACTTCACCTTTCCTCACCAAGCCCTGCGCGGTTCGCGCCCGTAGGGCTTGGTCCCTTTTTCTTTGAAAGGAGGCCGTCATGGCCGCAACCACCGAAGCCGCCGAACCCGAAGAACAGGGAATCGGTCAAGCTTCGCCCCACTGGAAGATGGGGCCCTTTGATGTCCGCTTGCCGTTCGTGCACTACCGCATTGAGTGGCCAGACTTCGCACAAGGCTTGTTCATGTGCGTGGTCGATCTGGGTGCTATCCCCCTCATGACTGAGGCCCTCGGCATGCCCTATGAGGCGGCACTGGCCGTCGTCATGCTCAACGGCCTTCTCTACCTGACCCACCACCTCTTGGGTGACCCGGTTGTCCCGGGTTGGATTACCCCAGCTATTCCGCTGCTGACGGTCTACATCCAGACCTTCCCGGAAGGAGAGCAGCGAATCTGGGCGCTCATCAGTTTCCAGCTCTTGTTGGGCATATTCTCCTTAACACTGGGTATAACTGGGTGGGCGTCAAAGGTCGTTCGCCTCATTCCTTCAGGCCTGCGCGCCGGTATCGTGCTTGGTGCCGGTATTGCAGCGATTATCTCGGTATTTCAAGAAGACGGACGTTTCCACTCCTTCCCTATCACCATCACCATCGCGGTGGCCGTGGCCTTCTTCCTCATGTATTCGCGCGGCTTCCAGGCACTGCGGCAGAAGGCCGCCGGCTGGCGTTTCCTGGCTTCGCTAGGCATCCTGCCCGCCATCTTCGTCGCGGTCTTCGTCGCACCGCTGGCCGGCGAGGCACCGTGGCCGGACGTGGAGTGGGGCTTCTCCAAGCCTGACTTCATCACGCTGTGGTCTGAGTACACGGTCTTCGGCGTTGGCTTGCCGCCGGCGCACATGTTCCTTACCGCCATCCCCACAGTGTTGGCTGCCTACATCGTCGTCTTCGGTGACGTCCTGCAAGCCAACGCCGTTCTCAAGGAAGCCGACCATGTCCGTACGGATGAGGCCGTGGTCTACAGCCCGTCGCGCGCACACCTCCTCTTCGGCGGCCGCAACATGCTGATGTCCATCATCGGCCCAGACATCGCCATGTGTGGTCCACTGTGGGCGGCGATGCACGTGGTCATCGTTGAGCGCTACAAGCAGGGCAAGCGCGCCATGCGCACCATATTCGGTGGCGCGGGCTCCTTCCGCTGGGGCACCAACACGGGCCTCCTCCTGCTACCGATTACCTCTTTCGTTGAGCCTATCCTGCCGGTGGGCTTGGCACTGACGCTCATCATCCAGGGCTTCGTATCCGTGCGTGTGGGCATCATGGAGGCCAAGAACCAGAAAGACCTCGGCATCGCAGGCATAACCGCTGGCGTGCTGGCCACCCAGGGCGCCGCGTGGGGATTCGCCGCCGGCATCATTATGGTGCTGGTCATCTACGGCAAGGACATGTTCAAGGACGAGCGCGACGGCACCATCCGCAACTTCGATGAGATCGATCCGGAGGAAGGCTTCGCCGACGCGCAGGCGGATTTCACGGAGCTGGCAGAACTCAATGATCTAGACGCTGACGGGCACCCGATCGATCCGAACGCCCACCGCACAGGATCCAAAGAATCTCCAAAATCTAGCGAGACCTAAGCTCAACCAGCTTATTCCCCAAGGTGCTTCCCTCCCCAATAGCAGTTCACCCCTAGCTGCAGGGGAGGGTTTCGCATTTCATCCTTCTATGTCAGCTATTCGAGAGGCTGCTGGATGGAATCCGTTTTATCCGTGGGGCTGTATTCTCTAAATAGACGTCACAAATTTAAGCCTCATTTGATGATAGGAACTGTTCCAACAGGGCTTCCAAACCAGTTTCAAACGACTTGTCCGCACGAAGTTTAGATTGTTCGCTCTCCTCCGAAGACTGCTCTCGGAATTGCGCCAAGTAGATGTCATTCATCTTGTTCAATGGACTATCTCCAGGCCCAGGCGATTCAAAAATATTCAAAGGCGCATGAACGTCGTAAGCAGAACCAAAAACAAAAGACTCTACTGCGACAAGCCTCGTAATAACTTCCGCTTCGGGAACTCCAGCGAGTGCAATTACTTGGACGAGCAATTCGTACATCGAAATCGTTTGGGGCGAACCATAAAGTGGAAGCTCAGTAATTACGCGAATCAGCGGAATATTATCAGCCAGAATATCCCGATACGACCATGCCCATTGCCGAAGCGCATCAGCTGCTGGTAGTTCCCCTGCAAGGGCGTGCTTCAGCGACGAAGTATCGACCTTTGCAATGATGTCATCTTGTACCAGAGCCAGCAGTTCTTCTTTATTCGAAATGTGATTATAGAGCGCTGCGGTACTGACCTTCATTGACCGAGCTACCGCTGACATCGATAGGGCTTCAAGCCCCTTGCGCTCAACAATTTGCAGTGCGGCTGATGCTATTTTTTGCCGGTTCACCAGCGCTTTCACTGGCCGCCCTTTGGGGCGCGAAACATTTACCACTGTGATCCCTACAATTCTTGCCGCGCGTTTGTTACTGTAGTCACAACGTTAAATTAAACCCTTTAATTTAACGTTGAAACACCATCGTCCATACGAAGGTCTCACTCACCGCATACCTACTGCACGCGAAGGAGAAACGCTCCAATGGTCACGCAACGTAATGGTAATCCCAACGCCGAAGAGCGCACAGTCGATGTTGTAATCATCGGCGCCGGTGCTTCAGGGCTAATGGCTGCCCGCACTCTCAAGAAAGCAGGAAAATCAGTCTGTGTTCTCGAAGCCCGCAATCGCGTGGGCGGCCGTACCTGGAACGGAAAGGTACTCGACGACCAAGGTACTGAACACTTCATTGAGATCGGCGGCCAGTGGATTTCCCCCGATCAAACGCGCCTCACCGAACTCGTCCAAGAGCTCGGACTCGAGACTTTTGATCGGTACCGCGAAGGAAAATCAGTCTACGTGTCCCCAGACGGCACGCGCCACGAATTTGAGGGAGATACCTTCCCAACGTCAGAGGAAACCGCCTCCGAGATGAATCGATTGATCGCTGAGCTCAATCAGCTGGCCGAGGAAGTCGACGCTAACGCCCCTTGGGAGCACCCACGAGCCAAAGAACTCGATAGCCAATCCTTCCGTGACTGGTTAGAAAGCCTATCTGACGATTCTGAGGCAATTGACAACATCTCGCTTTACATTTCCTCTGGAATGCTTACTAAGCCTTCCCGCACCTTTTCCGTACTTCAAGCAGCTCTGATGGCTTCATCTGCTGGTTCTTTCGACAACCTTGTTGATGAAAACTTCTTGCTTGATAAGCGAGTTGCCGGCGGCATGCAGTCAGTTTCCATAACGATGGCAGAGGAACTCGGCGATGACGTCATTCTCAGTTCACCTGTTCGCACTCTCGAATGGGCTACGCCAGATCCTTCTACGGCAGACGCCCCCAACAATGTTGAAGCGGACGTCCGCAATGGTGTGGACAACAATGGTGGACCGGGAACCGTAACTGCCTATTCTGATCGCGCTGTTGTCCATGCTAAAAACGCTATCCTTGCGGTTCCGCCAAACCTCTATAATCGCATTTCCTACGTGCCTCCCCTACCGCGAGAACAGCATGTTGCCCATCAGCACATTTCCATGGGTCTCGTCATCAAAGTTCATGCAGTCTATGAAACACCCTTCTGGCGTGAAGAGGGACTGTCCGGTACTGCATTCGGTGGCGATCGACTCGTTGCCGAAATCTATGACAACACCAATTACGGCAAAAACTTCGCAGGCGGTGAGGAAGGAAAAGAAGACGCATTCGGCACATTGGTTGGCTTTGTTTCCGACGTTTACGCCGAAGAGATGTGGGCTCTCCCCGCTGAAGAACGCAAAGAGCGCATCCTCGATGCAATGTCCATTTACCTTGGTGACAAGGTGAAGAAGCCAATCGCATTCTTCCTCTCCGATATGGCGGCCGAAGAATGGACTCGCGGAGCCTACGCAACGTCATACGATTTGGGCGGACTATCGCGTTGGGGCCATCTTCAGAACAAACCAACCGGCCCGATCTATTACTCCTCCTCTGACATCGCTGGTGCAGGTTACCAGCACGTCGACGGCGCGGTGCGTATCGGTGAAGCCGTTGCGAAACAGATTCTCGGGCAGGGATAAGCGGTGACTGTTCATGAATCCACCCACCGATTTTCCGCGCCGCAGGGCTAACGGCTCTCTGCTAGTCGCATACATCGACACCTCTGACGGTCATGATGCTCTCCATTTAGGAATTGCTCTCGCGCGTGAGCGCCAGGTCAACCTGAAGATAGTCTCGGTTATTCCTCCTGTTAGTCCTCAAGGTTTTGGTGTTCAGACTCAAGATCCTGGTTACAACGCGATTGTGCGAGAACAAACCGAACAGCGTCTCGCCAGTGCGTTAAATAGTCTTCCCGCTGACATTTCTGCGACATGGCACGTCGTCGAGGGGACAGAACCCGCACTTGCCTTGAATGATGCCGCGCAAAAACTTGAGTGCGATTTAATCGTCGTCGGAGCACGCTCAGGCGGACTTTTGAACCGATTCCGCATCGGTACAGTACCCAGTTCATTGCTATACACAGCACAAACACCAGTAGCGCTAGCTCCTCAAGGCTATTCATATCCAGGACCGATAACGAGCATTTCTGCCCTTGTTGGCCCGCGCCGAGGACGATCAGATGTCGCGGCAATCGGACTCGACCGCGCAAACCGCCGAGAGATTCCATTACGCATCATTACTTTGAAGATCTCCGGAGAAGATGCCGGGCACGGATTTGAGCTCCCACTCTCAGAGGCAATCGAAGGAGCGGTTTCCAAGGGACAAGCGTCACGCATCACTACTTCGGGATCAAGTGTCCAGTCAGCGCTGCGAAACCTTAGCTGGGAAGAGGGCGAAGTGGCAGTTCTTGGTTCTGCGCGTATTGCCGGCGATGGTCGGCTCTTCCTTGGCACAACTGCTCATCGAATCCTCAAGCACTTACCAGTTCCAACCATTGTTGTCCCTTCGGGCTACATGTCGCTGAAAGGAGGTGCTCCCTCATGAGTGAACAACCAGCAGTTTCAGAGAAAGGATTGGCAGTCGGCAAAGTCGGTTTGCTCGGAGCTGTCGTCATTGGCATTAGTTGTTTGGCGCCAACTTACACACTCACTTCGGGAATCGGTCCTGCCATCTCGGCCGTGGGCGTCTTCGTTCCAGCCGTTCTCATTCTGGGGTTTATCCCCATGCTGCTTGTGGCCTTTGCTTACCGCGAGCTCAACAACCGTGCTCCTGATTCAGGAACCACTTTTACATGGGCGACCAAAGCCTTCGGCCCGTGGGTCGGTTGGATGGGTGGCTGGGGTCTGATCGCCGCCACGATATTGGTCCTATCGAACCTTGCCGCAGTGGCCGTTGACTTCTTCTATCTGCTCATCGCACAGCTTGCCGGTAGACCAGAGCTCGCTGAACTCACACGCAACCTCTGGGTAAATATTCCAACCACACTTGTGTTCTTAGTTGCTGCAGCTTGGGTCGCGTATCGAGGTATGGACACAACGCAGAAGATGCAATACATCCTCGTTGCAATACAAATCATCGCAATTGTCTCCTTCGATGTTGCAGCATTATGGAGGGCTTACAACGGAGATGGATTCGATTTCACCCCGATCCAATTCAGCTGGTTCAACCCATTTGAAATCAAGGACTTCTCGGTGGTTGCTGCCGGAATCTCACTATCCAGCTTCATGTTCTGGGGCTGGGATGTCACCCTAACTATGAATGAAGAAACGAAAAACCCAGAAAAAACTCCTGGCCGGGCGGCTACCGTCGTCATCGTCATCACGATCATTTTGTATGTACTTACAGCGGTAGCCGTTATGGCATGGGCGGGCATCGGCGAAAGCGGACTAGGCGCCGGTAACCCAGACAATCAGGAATCAATTTTTGCAGTGCTTTCTTACCCGGTTATGGGCCCATTTGCCATCCTTATCTATATCTCGGTTCTAACTAGCTCTTTTGCATCCTTGCAATCCACGCTGGTTAGCCCCGCCCGCACGATTCTGGCGATGAGCTATTACAAAGCTCTTCCCCCACAATTGGCTCGAATCAGCCCACGATTCCAAACTCCAACCGTCGCAACGATTGTCGCAACCGTCGTTTCTGGAGCCTTTTACGCCATAACAAGAGTGCTCTCAGAGAATGCACTTTGGGACACAATTGCTGCTCTTGGTCTCATGATTTGTTTCTATTACGGCATCACAGCAGTTGCCTGTCTGTGGTATTTCCGAAAAGAACTCTTTACTTCAGTAAGGAACTTCCTGTTTAAGTTTCTATGCCCGTTGCTGGGCGGTGGCTTCCTTCTATTAATGTTTTTCATCACCGCTTATGACTCCATGGACCCGAGCTTTGGTTCCGGTTCTTCTCTTGGAGGGGTCGGAATCGTCTTCATCCTGGGCGCCAGCATCCTCGTGCTCGGATTAATCCTCATGTTCATTACCCGACTCCGCAACCCAGATTTCTTCACGGGCTCAGTAATCAGCCGTAGTGAATCCAGTTCAGATACAACAACCCCAAACTTTTCCTAGGAGGAAAAATGTCTCAGTACCGTGTACAGAATCCAGTCAACAACAAGATCATTGAAACTTTCGATGCTCTCGATGATGCTGCTATTGAGCCAATCCTCGAAGCTTCTTCCGTAGCTTTCACCGAATGGTCTGGAACTCCAGTCTCACAACGAGCAGAAATTGTGGCCAAGGCAGCTTCACTCTTTGAAGAACGCAAAGAAGAACTCGCTGCCATCATTGCTGAAGAGATGGGGAAGCCACTTCCGGAAGGCGTTGAAGAAGCCGAGTTCTCATCTGCCATCATCCAGTACTATGCGGACAACGCGGAGAAGTTTCTCGCGGATCAAGAGATCCCTACGGAGGCGGACGGTAAGGCATTCATTCGCCGCCGCCCATTCGGGCCTCTGCTCGGCATCATGCCGTGGAACTTCCCGTACTACCAGGTAGCGCGATTTGCAGGACCCAACCTTGTCGCAGGAAACACCATCATCCTTAAACACGCGGAGATTTGCCCGCGTTCTGCTCTGGCGATCGAAAAGATCTTTCTCGATGCCGGCCTTCCGGCAGGGGTGTACACCAATGTTTTTGCTACCCATGAGCAAATCTCTACCTTGATCGCAGATCCCCGCGTTCAAGGAGTTTCTCTTACCGGATCCGAGCGGGCCGGAGCTATCGTTGGTGCACAGGCTGGCCAGCACCTCAAGAAAGCCGTACTCGAGCTTGGAGGTTCAGATCCATATGTCGTCCTCGACACGGATGATGTTAAGGCTTCAGCCGAACTCGCTTGGGGTACGCGTATGTACAACACCGGCCAAGCCTGCAATTCAAACAAGCGGCTTATTGTCGCAGAAGACATTTATGACGAGTTTGTTCAAGAACTAGTTAATCTTGCACAACAAATGGAGCCAGGACTACCGGATACTGCCGGGGAAACTGTGTATGCCCCGCTATCTTCCCGTAGCGCTGCAGAGAACCTCAAAGAACAGCTCGAGCGCGCTGTTTCTGCTGGAGGCCAGCTACTGGCGGGTGGTGAACTCTCAGAGGAGGGCGCCTACATCTCCCCTGCAGTAATCACAGATATCCCTCGAGGTAGCGATTCCTATTATGAGGAATTCTTTGGACCGGTCGCCACGGTCTACAAGTTTAAGACTGATGAGGAAGCGCTCGAGATAGCTAACGACAATGTCTTCGGCCTTGGCGCAGCAGTGTTCTCTCAAGACTCCAAGCGAGCCCAAGCAATTGCTGAGCGCATCGAATCTGGCATGAGCAACGTCAATACACCAACTGGTGAAGGTCCTGAACTCCCCTTTGGTGGTGTCAAGCGTTCAGGTTTCGGTCGCGAGCTTGGTTCACTTGGTATCGAGGAGTTCATCAATAAACAGATGTACTTCATCGCCAACTAAACACAGCTAGGCCCGAAGCCTCTTCATCAAGGGACTTCGGGCCACTTTTAGCTAAACGCCTGCTCCCCCGTCAGCACGCGCCCCAGAATCAGCGTGTGGATCTCATCGGCGCCCTCGTAGGTGCGCACTGATTCCAGGTTGGCGGCGTGCCGCAGCGGCGAATAGTCCGCCGTGACGCCGTTGCCGCCCAGGATGGTGCGAGCTTGGCGGCAGATCTCGATGGCGGTGCGGCAGTTGGCCAGCTTGCCCACCGAGATTTGGTAGGGCTCCAACGTTCCCGCGTCCTTGGCGCGCCCCAGGTTGAGCGCCAACAGCTGCCCCTTGTTCAGCTCCACCGCCATATCGACCAGCTTTTGCTGCGTGAGCTGGAAGGATGCCAGCGAGCGGTCGAATTGCTTGCGCTCCTTGGCATACTTCAGCGCCACCTCCAAGGAATCGCGCGCAGCGCCCAAAGCACCGAAGCTGATACCGAAGCGCGCCTCATTAAGGCACATGAACGGCCCCTTGAGGCCAGGGTGCTTGGGCAGCAGGGCGTCACCAGGCACGGTCACACCATCCAGCAAAATATCGCACTGGATAGAAGCGCGCATCGACAGCTTGCGGGTGATTGGGGTAGCTCTAAAACCCGGCGTAGATGTCGGCACAATGAACCCGCGCACGCCCGCCTCCACCCCGGCGGCGGAGGCATCCTCCTCGTCCACCTTGGCCCAGATAATGGCCACCCCGGCCACGCTTGCCAGGCCAATCCAGCGCTTCGCGCCATCGATAATCCACTCGCCTGAGCGGTAGCGCGCCACCGTCGCCATGCCCGCCGGGTCCGATCCGGCGGTCGGCTCCGTTAGCCCGAAGCAGCCAATGACGTCACCCGCGGCCATCTTAGGCAACCACTGTTGCTTCTGTTCCTCGGAGCCGTGTTTATAAATCGCCGACATCGCCAGCGATCCCTGCACCGAGACCACCGTGCGAATTCCCGAATCGCCGGCCTCTAGCTCCTGCATGGCCAGCCCGTATTCCACAGCAGTGCGCCCGGCGCAGCCATAGCCTTCCAGGTGCATCCCGAACAGACCAGCCTCCGCCAGCACCGGGAAGATCGATTCCGGCAGCACCGCGTCCTCGTACCACTGCGCCACGTGCGGGCGGATGTGCTCATCCACCAGTGCGGCCACGCGGTCACGCGTGGCTTTTTCTTCTTCGCTCAGGAGGGCGTCGATTCCCAGCAGATCTGTCATGGCATTCTCCTCACGGTTCGAGTGACGAACCACAATTCGTATGTATAGTAATACGCATCACTCTACCCGCTCCCTCAAGGAGGAACAATGCGCGCGCCCGCCAACGCCATCCCGGTGCCCCTCGCTTTACGGTGGTCCGACCAGGACGCGAACGCCCACGTCAACAACGCCACGATAGTCACCCTCCTCGAGGAGGCCCGCGTCCGCGCAGCCGCCGCACTGACCGGCCCCGTCGCCACCGATACCTACGCTCACGTGGTGCGATCCCTCGAAGTGCAGTACGAGGCCGAGCTCACCTACACCGATTCCATCGAGGCGCGGGTGTGGATTTCCCGCATCGGCACCACCTCCTACCAGGTCGCCCACGAACTCATCCAGGACGGCACCTCGTGCGTGTTCGCCACGGCGACGCTGGTGCTTATCGACGTCTCCGCACGCCGCCCCATCCCCCTGCCCGAAGGCCTCACTGAGCGCCTCCGCGCTCATTTCACCGAATAGCCATTCACCACCTCCAGCCCAGAACTTCCATCCACTTCTCCCCAATTGCTAGTCACTCACAAAGGAGCACCACCCTCATGATTTCCACCCGCGTTACCGAGATGCTCGGCATCGAACACCCCATCATCCAAGGCGGCATGCAGTGGGTCGGCCGCGCCGAGCTCGCCGCTGCTGTATCCAATGCCGGCGGCCTCGGCGTCGTCACCGCGCTCACCCAGCCCACCCCGGAAGACCTGCGCCACGAGATCCGCCGCACCCGCGAGCTCACAGACAAGCCCTTCGGCGTCAACCTCACCATGCTGCCGGCGATTACCCCGCCGCCCTATGCGGAGTACCGCGACGTCATCATCGAAGAAGGCGTAAAGATCGCCGAAACCGCCGGCAACAATCCCAAGGAGCACATGCCGGCCTTCAAGGACGCGGGTATCACCGTCATCCACAAGTGCACCTCCGTGCGCCACGCGCTCAGCGCGCAAAAGGTAGGCGTGGACATCGTCAGCATCGATGGCTTCGAATGCGCTGGCCACCCTGGCGAGGATGACATCCCGGGCCTAGTCCTCATCCCCGCCGCCGCGGATCAACTCGATATCCCCATCATCGCCTCGGGCGGTTTCGCGGATGGCCGCGGCCTGGCCGCCGCGCTCGCTTTGGGCGCCGAGGGCATCAACATGGGCACCCGCTTCGTAGCCTCCGCAGAGGCGCCGGTGCACGAGAACGTCAAGCAGGCCATCGTGGAGCGCTCCGAGCTGGATACCCAACTCATCCTCCGCGAGCTGCGCAATTCCACCCGCGTGGCCAAGAATGCCGTGAGCGATGAGGTAGCCGAACGCCTCGCCCAAGGCGCGGAGTTCGGCGATATCCGCCACCTCGTTGCCGGCAAGCGCGGCCGCGCGGTCTACGAGACTGGTGACTTGGATGCGGGCGTGTGGACCTGTGGTACCTCGCAGGGGCTTATCCACGACGTCGCCCCGTGCTCCGAGATCGTCTCCCGCATTTCCGCCGATGCCCAGCGCATCATCTCCTCCCTCGCCGAACTCGTTAAGGACTAACCATGACCAACGCCGTCCTCACCCGCCGCGAAGGCTCCGCCCTTATCGCCCAGATCAACAACTCCGCGCGGCGCAACGCCATTGCCAAGGAACACTGCGAAGCACTTTCGGCCGCGCTTGCCGACGCCTCCCAAGACCCCTCCATCCGCGCCCTCATCATCACCGGCGATGAGACGGCCTTTTGCGCCGGCGCGGACATCGTGGCGGCGGCACAGGCTGCGGCTGCAGCGCAGCAGTCGGGCGAGACCCCCAACCCGGCTGAGTCGACGATGCTGCCTCAGCTCAACGCGCTCGTCACCGAAATCCGGGCCGCCGAGATTCCCGTCATCGCCGCGGTCGAAGGCGCGGCCGCCGGCGCTGGGGCATCGCTGGCCTTCGCCTGCGATCTCATCGTGGCTGCTGAAGAATCCTATTTCACGCTGCCCTTCGGCAAGATCGGCCTCATCCCGGACGGCGGCGTAAGCCTCACCGCACTCGCTTCCGTGGGGCGCCACCGCGCTCTTGCCTTGGCACTGCTGCAGGACAAGCTCGGCGTCGCCGAAGCGGAGGCGGCTGGGATCGTCGCCAAGCGCGCGCCCCAGGGCCAAGCCCTCGAGACCGCGCTGCAGCTAGCCCAACGCCTGCATATCGCGCCACGTGATGCCCTGGCCAAGGCCAAGGAGGCCGTCAACCGCACCGCACTGGTGCAGCTCGATGAGCAGCTCGCTTGGGAGGAGCCCACGCAGTATGCGCAGATGGATTCGGCCGGCCACAGGGAAGGCGTCATGGCTTTCCTGGAGAAGCGGCCCGCGCGCTTTGATTAGCGGCGGTTTTGACTAGTAGAAAACTGCCAGGGAGACCACATGGTGAATCCAGCGTCGACCGCCATACTCTGTCTTGTGCGTTTGAGAGAGCGCATGCGAGAGAGAGAACCCCTCACCCTCCAGAGGGCGGCCAGTGGCCGATAATCGGAGGGACTTGATAGAGACGCCGTTGGGCCCCTTTCTTCGAGAAATCGAAAAAGGGGCCCAACGGTGTTTTCACCTAGTGTGGACCTCATGAGCACCGCTGCCCTAGACCTTCATGCCTGCGCCACCGCACGCGCTGCGGAGCTTCCCGGCGCCATGCTGACGCACCCCTTCGGGCCGGACTGGGACGTCTTTAAGGTGCGCGGCAAGGTCTTCCTTCTTCTCACCACCGTGACTGGTTCCCAGCAAGCCATCCTCAAGGTCGAGCCCCTCGATGGCGAAGCGCTGCGCAGCGAGTACTCCTTCATCACACCCGGCTACCACATGAATAAGCGCCATTGGGTTTCCGTGTATCCCGACGCCAAGCTCACCCCGCAGCTGCTGGCCGAACTCGTGACGGACTCCTACCGCCTCGTGGTGGAGAAACTCCCTCGCTCGCAACGGCCCATCGATCCCTCCACCTTTGGTTAGGGTTGTCAACGTAAACATTTGCGGACGCGAGTCCCCAACTCTTACGCTGGATCGCGTGAGCAAAAATGAGCTAATCGATGAGACCATTGCGGAATATCGCCGCTTCGAGCGCGCCCGCGCGCGGTTCGACACGGAAGCGCGCCGCGAATACGGGATCACCGGCTCCCATCTTTCGCTTCTCCGACTCATCGATAAGAAGAGCCCCATCCCCATCCTGCAGCTGCGCAAGGAGTTGGGATGGCAGCCCGCCACCATCGGGCAAGCGGTCAAGCGCTTGGTGCGCGATGAGCTTATCTCCATCGATGATGATCCGGAAGATCTTCGCCGCCGCCTGTGCAGCATCACCGAAGAAGGCCAGCACTTCTTGCTCCACGTCCCCCTCACCGGCCCGGTGCGCCTGCGCACCTACGAGCACAGCGAGGAAGAACTAGAAGCAATGAAGCGCGGATTCGAAATCGCGATGAAGGCCTTCGGGTATGAACCGTGGAGCGATAACGACTAGCGCTCGCCGCACCCGGATTCCACGAGGTGCTGCGCCACGTGCGTCAACACGTCCACGCCGGCCACGCAGTCTTCCTCCGTGGTGAACTCCTTTTCGTTGTGGGAGATGCCGTCGACGGATGGGATGAAGAGCATGACCGTCGGCACCACTTCTTTCAGGTTGGTCGAGTCATGCCCGGCCACCGTGTAAATCTCTTGGTGCGGGTACCCCAGCTCCTGCACGACCTCACGGGCTAATTCCACGCCGGCGGCCGGGTAAGGGTTAAGCGCCCACTCATGCGTCGGGGTGAGCTCAACCGAGGTGCGTGATTTCTCTTCCGCCGCAGCAATGATCTCCTGCAGGCGCGCTTGGGCCTTGTCCAGTACCTCCGTGGAGGGCGAGCGCACATCGACGTTGAAGCGCACCTCGCGGGCGATGGTTACCGGCGAATTCGGCTCCAGCGTTAACTGCGAAACCGAGGCCTGCAGCTGCCCTTCATCGAACTCGTGGGTCAGGCGCTCCACCGAAGCAATGATGAGGGAGGCACCGAAGAGCGCATCCTTCCTATCGGCCATGAGAGTGGAACCGGTATGGCCCTGCTCACCGGAGACCACCGCCTGGAATTTCTTCGCGCCCCACGTGGCGGTGACCAGACCAATCGTGTTGCCGGCGGCCTCAAGTTCCTTACCTTGCTCGACGTGAATCTCCGCATAGGCCGCGAGCTTCGGAGCCTCGCCACGCGGGGACCAGCCAGCTTCCTCCTGGGCCTGCGCCACGGTGACGCCGGCAAGGTCGGTGGCGGAGTAGGCGCGCTCAAGCGCCAGCGTTCCCACAAACACGGAGCTGCCCATCATGGACGGCGCAAAGCGCGAGCCCTCCTCGTTGAACCAGTTGATGACCGCCAGGTTATAGCGCGCCTTGGCTCCCGATTGCGCCACCCGCCCGGCCGCATGGGCGGCGGCCAGCACGCCATAAGCACCGTCGAAGCGTCCGGCCAAGGGTTGTGAATCCAGGTGCGAGCCCAGGCCCACGTACTCGGCGCCGGGGGCAAGCTCGAAGAGCCCGTACTGGTTGCCAATCTCGTCGTAGATAACGCGCGCCCCGAGGGACTCCAGGACCTCGTGGAACCAGGCGCGGTTGAGGTTATCGCCTTCACTGGCCGCCTGCCGCTCCACGCCGCCGCCCGCAGTGGCGCCGTTGTCGGACATGGCCTGGAAATCGGCCAGGAATTGTTCGTTGGTGGTTGCTCGCATGTCTACTCCTTAAAAGCTTCCGTAGCGCAGCTCGCCGCCCACGATGGTGGCGGCCACGTCGATGGTGGAAAGGTCATCGGTGTTCAGAGGGTCCTGGGAGAGCAGCACGAAATCCGCCAGCTGCCCCGGCACCACCTGCCCCTTGCGCCCGGCCCAACCAGTCGCCGCGGCCGAGCCGGCGGTATAGGCGTAGAGAGCCTCGGCGGGGGTCAGACGATCCTCAGGCCCATAATCCCGGCCTGAGGCGGTGCGCCGCTCCACGAAGGCCTGCATGACCTCCAGCGGCACGCCCGGCGCCACTGGTTGATCGGAGCTGCCGGGGAGGATGAGGGAGGCGTCGAGAAGCCGCTTGCCCGGGTAGCTCCACGCGGTGCGCTCCGGGCCGAGGGACTCCGCCATCGCATCACCGAAAGCCGGGATGAACAGCGGCTGCGGCACCACCACGATGGGCTTACCGCGCAGGCGCTCGATCTGGTCAGGGCGCACCACGCCGCCGTGCTCGATGCGGTGCGGCATCGCTGGCGCGCCATGCTCGTCGACGGCCTCCTCCAGCGTCTCTATCGCAAAATCCACCGCCGCATCGCCGATGGCGTGAATGGCCAAAGACCAGCCGGAATTCGCCGCCTGCAGCGCACGTGCGCGCATCTGCTCAGGATCGCCCTGGAAGTAGCCGTGATGGGAGCAGCAGGCGTAGTTCTCGCTCAGCGCGGCGGTGGTACCCAGCAGCGAGCCATCGCTGAAGATCTTGACGGGGCCGACCTGCAGCCACTCGTCGCCGAAACCGGTGCGCAGGCCGCCGTCGAGGCCCCAACCGGGACCGTCGGAGGCGTGGCCAGGAATCTCGTGGAGCACGTCCATGGTCACCATCACCTGCATGCGTGTGTGCAGGGGGGCGTTCTGGTAGGCGGCGATCTCGCGCGGGCTGTGCCCGATCCAGCCGCCGGCGACCCCGGCATCCGTGACGGAGGTCAGCCCGCGCTCGAGGTAGCGGCGCGTGGCCAGCTCCAAGGCACGGCCGATTTCTTCCCCGGATTCCGGTAGGGTCACGTTCTGGATGGCGCGCATGGCGTTTTCATCGAGCAGCCCCGTGCAGTGCCCATCGGCGTCGCGGACGAACTCGCCGCCGTCCACCTCGGGCGGGTCGGCGGGATCGACGCTCGCCGCGCGCAGGGCCGCGGTGTTGACCGTGTAGGCGTGGCCCGAGTTGTGCTTGATCAGCAGCGGAGCGCCACCAGTAGCGTGGTCAAGCTGCGCAATCTCCACCGGCGCATCCAGCCCGGAGGGGCGAAACCCTGCGGCCACCACCCAACCATCGGGGTTCGGCTCGGCGTCGCGCACGGCGGCGTAGACCTCCTCAGGAGTTGCGACCTGGGAAAGATCCACCTCGAGCAGCGTCTGGCCGAACCACACGGTGTGGGAATGCACATCGTTAAAGCCAGGGGTGAGCGTGCGCCCGCCGGCATCCCACGTCTCGTCGGCGGGCAGGGCGCGGGCGGCCTCCCCCACCGCAAGGATGCGCCCGTTGGCAAAAGCCACCGAGTCCGCCACCGGCCGCGCCGGATCCTGAGTCAGGATGTGGGCGTTGTCGATGCGCGTGATCATGCGTCCTCCTGAGTTCTCCTGTTTCTCCGGCACACTGCACGCGGCGCGTGCTGTGCTAGTCCAGTGCTGTGCTAGTCCCCACATGCTAAACGCAGCAGTGATACACCTCTCCACATAGAGGGCAATTCACCAGCGCCCAACGTGTAGCGTTGTGCACATGCACGAGAAGCGCTGGCACGATATCGTCGCGGAGGTCCACGGCACCATCCCCCGCTTGGTTGAGGATTTCCTCGCCGCCTTTTCCCGCTCGGGGCGCTACGGCGATTCCTTGGTGAGCGAGGACGAGCTACGCCTGACCGCCTTCGAGGTTTTCGCGCGCATCACGGACGTGCTGGTCGGGGCGATGGATGAGGAGGAACTGCGCACCCATGCCCAGAGTTTGGGCCGGCGGCGCGCACACCAGGGCGTGGAGCTAGCCACGCTGATCGACGCCATCCAGCTCGACTTCACCGTCCTCTGGGAGCACCTGCGCCGGGCCGCCGGCGCGGATCAGGAAGCACTCATCGACCACGTGGCGCAGGTGCACTCCGTTGTGACGATGTACAACCTTGTTGTGCGCGATGCCTACCGCCTGGAGGAGGCTCGCGGGCAGCACGACGTACACCGCGCCCACGCCCGGCACTTGGAGAGGCTCTTCGCCGCCGAATCCCTGGGCGCGCTCGGTATCACGGAAATCACCCGCGCGCTCAACCTGGACGCTGACTGCCACTTCGACGTCGCGGTGGCCCACCCCACCGCGGCGGTGGAGCTGCGCGCGCTTCTCGACGCCCCCATCTCCTCCGGCGAAGCCTTCGGCCATGGCGCGCGCGGGATGTTCGTTGCCTTCTGGCCTAGAGACCAAAGGCCCAGCGAACAGTCCGCAAAGGACAGCGGCGCAGAGCTCACGGAGATCTCGGGCATACTTTTCCGCGACGTCATCGGCTTAGCCGGTGTCCGCGCGGCGGCGCAGCAAGCGCCGCGCATCTTTGACGCCACCGGCCCGCTGGACAACTTAACCGAAGCGCCCGACGCCCTCTGGGCCGTCGCCGGCGATGCCATTGCAGACTTCCCAGCCAGCGGCATCACGGAGCTCACGCAGGAAATCACCGAGCTGCGCCAAAGCAACGCGCCGCTCTACCAAACCATCACCACCTACCTGGATTGCGGCTCCATCAAAGACTCCGCCGAGGCGCTGCACTGCCACCGCAACACGGTGCTCAACCGCCTGCGCCAAGTCACGGAACTCACGGGACTCGACATCACGCGGCCGAAAGACGCCGCGCGAGCATTGCTGGCGTTGCACCGGACAAAGCGATAGCTCTTGTGCAGAGTAACAAGGTTCCCTCTCTGTAGATGGGTCGATGCATAGAAAACTCTTCAAACCATTCACCGGAAGGTGACGTGCACCTAATGTGTCCTAGAAAGGTAATGCGTTTCACATAAGGAGCATTTCGATATGACTACCCACGCACCCCCTTCCAACCCGGCCCAATCCGGCAGCGAGGAAATCCAAGTCGAGTCAAAGGACGTCTTCCGCATCGCCAGTTCCGCGTTCGTCGGCACAGCCCTCGAGTGGTACGACTTCTTCCTCTTCGGTACCGCAGCCGCGCTTGTCTTCAACGATCTCTTCTTCTCAGGAATGTCAGGCACCGGCGCAACCCTGGCATCCTTCGCCACCTTCGGAGTAGGTTTCCTGGCACGCCCTCTCGGCGCGGTCATTTTCGGCCAAATCGGCGACAGGATGGGCCGCCGACCGGCCCTCATCATCTCCATCGTCGTCATTGGCGTGGCCACCGGCGTCATCGGCCTGCTCCCCACCTTTGACAGCATTGGCATCTGGGCGCCCATCACGCTGGTCATCCTGCGCCTGCTTCAGGGCATTGCCGTCGGCGGCGAATGGGGCGGCGCTACAACCATGGCCATCGAGCACGCCCCAGCCGAGAAGCGCGGTCGCTATGCCGCTTTCGTGCAGATCGGTTCCCCCGCCGGCACGCTGCTTTCTTCCGGAGCCTTCGCGCTTGTGCTCATGCTGGACGATGCCACAGTGAGTTCCTGGGGTTGGCGTGTGCCTTTCCTCATCGCCTTTCCTTTCCTAGCGGTAGCACTGTGGATTCGCACGAAGGCTGAAGAATCTCCTGTTTACAAAGCCCTTGAAGAGGAGGCAGAAGCAGACGAGGCAGCTCACCAGGGCTCACTGAAAGAGCTCTTCACTGAGCATTTCTCACAGCTGTGCCTGGCTTCCGCGGCCGCTTTCCTGGGCATCGGCGGATTCTTCGTCATGAGCACCTATGTCCTCTCCTACGCCACGACCACGCTGGACTTCCCGCGGCAAACTGTCGTTAATGCCACCCTCCTCGGCGCCGTGTGCCAGATCTTCATCAACATCATCTTCGGCCGCATCGGCGAAAAGATTGGCCCCGGTCGAGTTATCGGATACGGCGCGCTTGCCACCGCCATCATGGCGTGGCCGCTGTGGGCAATGATCGACACGGGGAACCCCGTACTCCTCACGCTCGCCGTCTGTCTCGGCCTGTCGCTAGTTACGATCACCTATTCCGTATCTGGAGTCCTCCTCTCGGAGGTCTTCCCTGCGAATGTCCGCTATTCCGGGGTGGCTATCTCCGCCAACATCGCGTCGGCAGTATCGGGGCTGCTACCCTTCCTCGCCACCGCATTGAACGCATCCAATGAGACCCCCAGTTCTATACCGGGAATCATCATTTTGGCCGTCACCGCCTTGATCACAGCCTTCGGCGGTTTCGCCGGCGAGAAGCACCGCCGCGAAGACGATGTCACCATCGTCGACTAGCCCGAAACAGTTCATAAGAAAAACAAGTTGGGACACGGTGCTCAAGCCCATTAAGCTCAGGTACCGTGTCTCACGATCTCTCCTCCTCCACCCTGAACGCACGCGCCCGGCGGGTTGTCGCCTGGGTCGCTGCCTTGAATCTCTTTGGCTTCTTCGTCGAATTCGTCGTCGCCTGCGTCATCGGCTCGGCCTCACTCTTCGCTGACGCCGCCGACTTCCTCGAGGACTTTCTCATCAACGCGCTCGTGCTCTTAGCGCTGCGCTGGTCGGTGGAGGGGCGTCGCAAAGCAAGCTATGGCCTAGCCGGGCTCATCCTGATCCCCGCCGTGGCGTCCTATGGCATGGCGATATGGAAGATCATCAACGGCGCCGTTCCTGAGCCACTCACGCTTTCCGGCACGGCCATTTTCGCCATGCTCATCAACCTGCTCTGCGCGGTGCTGCTGGTGCAATTGCGACACGGAGGTGCGCTCACGCGTGGGGCGTGGTTGGCCGCACGCAATGACGTCGCCGCCAACATTCTTATCCTCGGCGCAGGCCTTCTCATGCTGGCGTGGGCGAGCCCCTGGCCGGACATCGTGGTCGGCCTCATCATCGGGACTATCAACCTGCGCGCGGCGGCTGAGGTCTTCGAACAGGCACGCGCGGAAGACCCAGAGATCGAAGAAGACTAACGCGCCGTTTTTAAGAATTACTTAAGCAAACGGCGGTCGGTTGGGTTCTACCCCTTAGACCACAGAGGCTGAAATTGAGCGTGACACGACCCCACAAACACCCTTTCACTCCCCCTAATGGGGTCATTCTTTAGTTTGTGAACGAACGGTCAAAGAGACGTTTTCCCAGAATACGGTCTAGTTAGACAAAACCAAGGTCGGCGCAAATTTCTTAGTCAATTGTTCACCCGGGGGCCACCCGATCGAAATGTATTTCTGCATTTAAAAATATAAACAATTCAAGGGGTGCGCGATCCTGAAAAGGGCCTTATTGTTGCAACACGTCACGCACTGGGCACTACAGCGCAAACACAGTGTCACCACAGTGCGTCACCGCATTGCCCCAAACTTTCATCCAGGAGAACAACAATGACCCAGCGTCGTCGTACCGCCGGCCTCATCGCCGGCCTTGCGATCGCAGGCACCGCCCTCATCGCGCCGGCTGCTTCCGCAGCCACCCAGACCGAGTCCTACCCGGAGACCCCGGCCGTGAACGCAAAGCTGCCTATCGTTCACACCACCCACGGCTCCGACCACATGAAGGCCAACGTGCTCAACCCGCGCCCGGTGTGCAACCCGTGGGAGGATCACCGCACCGTGGTCTACAAGGTGACCGATAACTTCATGCCGGCAGGCACCATCTCCACCACCAACCAGACCAAGAAGGACATCCCGCTGCAGCAGGACCTGTCCAAGTCTCAGTCCATCACCCTGTCCGTCAACGGTGACCGCACTGAGACCACCTCCATGAACGCTGGTGGCAAGGGCTCCGGCAAGAACTCCGAGGGTTCCTTCGGCATCTCCCACGAGATCGCCACCAAGCTCGGCGCTTCCGCTTCCTACTCCCTGTCCTGGGAGGCTGGCCAGTCCATCGGACCGTACGATGTTCCGCCGAACCACACTGGTGAGGCCACCTACGGCTTCCGCGTCCTGAACATGACCGGTACCCAGCAGTACTGCAAGCCGAACGGCACCTGGTCCACCCCGACCTTCTGGTCTGCAATGCAGCCGATGAAGAACGAGGTTCGCGTCAAGCTGTACGACGACATCGCTGATTCCTACGCTCCGAACAAGGACGCTCAGAACACCACCGACGTCAACGACCCGAAGGTTGTTGAGGAGGAGAAGTCCCCGGAGGCTGACGCTGAGGTCATCAAGGACAACGAGGTCACTCCGGAGGAGAAGGCCGTGTCCGAGTCCGAGGGCAAGAAGGAAGAAGAAGCCGACAAGAAGGTCCAGGAGGACGTCGAGAACGGCAAGACCGACGAGGCCAAGCAGAAGCTGGACCTGAAGCCGGTTCTGACCACCTCCGGCGCTAAGCACGCTGGTTACGCTGGCACCGTTGCTCTCCGCCTGGAGAACGTCGGTTCCGAGCGCTACTACGGCGACTTCCCGGCTGTCCAGTACCGCGTTGATGTGAAGACCGCTGAGGGCCCGAAGGGCGTTGACCGCCTCATCACCCCGCGTTCCTCCAACGGTGCTCACATCCGTGACCTGGGCTTCGACGAGAAGTCCTCGACCCGCTCCTTCGAGGTCACCCTGGCCAACCCGATTAACGCTGGCGAGTCCGCTCGTGTTGCCAACCTGGACTTCGGCGACGGCAACACCAAGGAAGGCCGCCTGAAGAACTACATCGAGGTCACCCAGATTTCCCGCCTGAAGGGCGACAACTCCACCGACAACGACCAGAACGTTGACTCCCGCGAGATCACCGTGAAGGACACCGGCAAGAAGGCTGAGGGCCTGTTCTAAGGAACACCCCTCGCCCACTGCAGAGAGTGTGCACAGCCCGCCGGCGCTTAGTCCGGCAGTGAGAGAGTGAGAGGACCCCGACCGCTGTGAAAGCGGTCGGGGTTTCTTTATGCCCTTAATCCGCTTCCACCAACTACCCCGCAGTTCTCCCGCTGCCCCGCCTTCGTTAACGCCGGGGAAGTTCTGCGCCGCAGGGTTAGTTGGCTATTGTGAACTAATGAAATTCTTTCGCTCCGCACTTGCGGGCATTCTCTCGGCGGGGTTGATCATCTCCCCCGCCCTCGCACAGCCGGCACACGCACAAGCACTGGATACGATGAGCAGCGATGCCGCCAACATCGATCAGCACTCCAGCGCCCTCGATCCCATCGCCTTAGGCCCGTTGGCACCTCTACTCTTCGCCGACAACATTTTCGCCGCCTGGGCACAGGTGCTTCAGCTATTGAAAATCCCGGCGTTGGCACCAGACGCTACGCGCCCACCGGCGACGGCAGCCCCGGCACAACTGCGCGAACTGCGTCACGTCCAGGACAACGTATGGGAGCTCAGGGCCTATTCACCGGCCATGGACCGTGTCATCACCAACGACATCATTCTTCCCCCAGGAGGATTGGAGAACACGCAGCCCCGCCCGAGCTACTACCTACTGGGTGGTGCCGGCGGTGGCGAGGACGCACTGTGGTGGGACGGCGGAGGGGACTCCGAGTTCTTCCGTGACAAGCAGGTCAATGTCATTTCCGCGCGTGGCGCATATGGCTCGATGATGTCCGACTGGGCGCAGCCCCATGACACCCACGGAAAATACAAGTGGGCCACCTATCTGACCAAGGAACTCCCGCAGCTTATCGACGCCGAGTTCCACGGCAACGGCCGCGACGGAATCGCGGGTCTAAGCAACTCCGGCGGCCCCGCATTGGAGCTAGCCACGTTCGATCCGCGCTTCAAAGTGTCTGGTTCCTTCTCCGGTTGTCCCTCGACCACAGGTGTTCTCGCGCAGTCCTTTGCGTGGGCAAGTGCTGCGTTCTACGGCACTGACCCGGCTCGCTCCTTCGGCGCGCCGTGGGATCCGGCGTGGGCGCAGCATTCGCCGGTTCTCAACCTCGATCAGCAGCGCGGGCGTAAAACCTTCGTCATCGTCTCTCGCGGCGGCCCGGCCGATTTTGACGTCGACATCGAGGACTCACCACTTCCCGCACTGGGCCTCAACGAGCGTTTGGATTATTGGTGCAGCTCTTATTACGCCAAGCAGGCCACCGCAGCTGGCGTAGACCTTGACTATTACGAGCTTCCCGCGGGGCGCCACACATGGGGGCTGTTCCGGCGCGAGCTGGCCATCAGCTGGGCCACGGTGGGCCCAGCGCTCGGGGTGTGACCCTAGATCACCGCAGGCTGCAGAAGTAAAATCAACATTCATGAATGTCATGGATACTTGGGAGCCCACGCTGGGCACCGGACCACTGTTAGGGATTGCGGTTGCGGCCATCGCCGTCATCCTCGTCCTCGTCATCTACTTCAAGGTGCACGCCTTCGTCACACTCGTCACGGTCTCCGCGCTCACCGCCTTGGCCGCTGGCATCCCGCTGGATGGTGTGGTTCCCACCATGACGAGCGGCTTCGGCTCAACCTTGGGATCCATGGCCTTGCTGGTGGGGTTGGGCGCCATGATCGGGCGTCTGGTAGAAACGTCTGGCGGCGCTAAAACGCTTGCCGACGCCCTCGTGAAACTCTTCGGCGAAGACAAAGCGCCCCTAGCACTCGGCGTGGCCTCCCTCATCATGGGCTTCCCCATCTTCTTCGACGCGGGGCTCATGGTGATGCTGCCGGTCATCTTTGCCGTCGCCAGGCGCCTGGACGGCCCAGTTCTGGCCTACGGCATCCCCGCCGCCGGCGCCTTCTCCGTCATGCACGTCTTCGTGCCACCGCACCCGGGCCCTGTTGCCGCCGGTGAGTTCTTCAGCGCGGATATCGGTCTCATTCTCATTTTTGGCCTCCTCGTTGCGCTGCCCACGTGGTATCTCTCCAGCTACCGTTTCGGGCTCCACCTGGGAAAGAAGTATCCCTACCGCCTCGAGGAAGCCATCACCGGCGCCTTGGTCAGCGATGCCGAACTCCCGGATCGCCCGGCCTCCCCGGCCTCAGTAATTGGCATCCTGCTCATCCCCATGATCCTCATCTTCGGCAATACCGGGTTGACCACGCTGGGCACCGCTGGTGTTGTTGATCCTTCCGCCACGTGGGTGCGCTTCTTCGTCTTCCTGGGCCAGACGCCCATCGCGCTGTTGATTACCACTCTTGCAGCGATGGCTGTGCTGGGCCTGCGCCGCGGGGAAGGCAAGAGCGCGATTGAGAAAACCGTGGAGTCTTCGCTCGGACCGATCTGTTCCGTCGTCC
Source organism: Corynebacterium intestinale (assembly GCF_023574125.1). Lineage (NCBI taxonomy): Bacteria > Bacillati > Actinomycetota > Actinomycetes > Mycobacteriales > Corynebacteriaceae > Corynebacterium > Corynebacterium intestinale. The sequence goes on along the minus strand of NZ_JAMKFF010000008.1, from coordinate 29,512 downwards.
TCATCACCGGCGCGGGCGGCCTGTTCGGCGGGGTGCTGCGCACCAGCGGTATCGGTGATGCGCTGGCGGACTCCATGTCTAACCTCGGCGTCCCCGTTATCCTGGCCTGCTACCTCATCGCGGTAGCCCTGCGCCTGGCGCAAGGCTCGGCCACCGTTGCGCTGACGACGGCCGCCGCGCTCATGGTGCCCGCCGTGGAGGCCGGCGGCTTCAGCGAAATCCAGCTGGTCCTCATCACGCTCGCCACCGCAGCCGGCTCCGTCTTTGGCAGCCACGTCAATGACTCGGGCTTCTGGCTCGTTGGCCGTCTCATGGGCATGGACGTGTCCACCACCCTGAGGACGTGGACCGTCAACCAAGCGCTGATCTCCTCGATTGGCTTCGGCATCGTCCTTATCTTCTACGGCGCCTCTGCGCTGTTCTAGGCCTGCAGGTACTCGGCCGCCGCAGCGGCCAGTTCCTCCGGGGTGGCACTGACGTCGAGCACCAGCCCTGCCTCCTCCGGCCGAAGTTCCTCTAGAGTCTCGAACTGCGAATCAAGCAGGGACACCGGCATGAAGTGTCCGGTCCGCCGGCTCATGCGTTCCTTGAGCAATTCATAGGAGCCATGCAGGTGGATGAAGACCGTATCGGGTGCTGCGGCGCGGATGATGTCACGGTAGGAATGCTTGAGCGCGGAACAGCCCACGATGGCTCCGGACTCTTGCTCGGCGAGAAAGCGGCCGATAGATTCGAGCCAGGGTTGCCGGTCATCGTCGTCAAGCGCCTGCCCCGAGGCCATCTTTTCGATGTTCGCCGCCGGGTGCATATCGTCCCCATCCCGGAAGGGCAGGCCGGTGCGCTGCGCCAGCAACTCCCCGACCGTCGATTTTCCGCAGCTCGAGACTCCCATGATCACCACGTGCTTGCGCATCAATCCTCCTTAAGACAGCACCCGATCCTACGCGCTACGGGGCGTCGCGCGGCTGACCACAGCGCGGCTTAGCCCAGTGGACCGTAGCCGAAGTCGCCGCGCTGCACCTCGCCGCGGGCATTCGGATCAAAGGTGGCACACAAAGCCGCCGCCACGTAGCGCACGCCGCCCTCCGGCGCGGAGGAGCCGACGCGCTCTGCACAATTCTCAAGAGCAGGCATGCCGATGCTCTGCCCCGGCATCGTCATGGAGAAGAAGGATGCGGCCATCATGGTGTTGCCATCGGCGCGCACGTACTCTGAGGAGCCTTTGATGGCCTGCCATGCAACTGCCCCGACGGGATCGGTGCGGAACTGATCCCGCTCAGTCTGGGTCAGCTCGGCGTTGGCGGCGGGCACGGACAGCGTTGTGATGAGAAGTGCAGCGGATGCGGCGAGTAAAGGAAACTTTTTCATAGGAACACTCTATCCTCTGACCCGAGGATTGTCGCGGCGTTTTCTATTTGCCGTCGAAGCGGATCGATCGATGCAGCTGCCGAATCCCAGCGGGCCCCACGCGGCAGCAGCCGCCCAGAAGGCCGACCCCAGCCGCGCGCATCTCGGCTGCCGCCTCAGTCAAGCCCATCGCACCGGCAGGAGCAGGACGCCAGTCGCGGACGCCGTCATCCCAGATCTCCCCGCTGTTGGGACATGCTAAAAGCGGCTTATCCGTTCCAGCACGCAATGCCTTCACCACCGCCCATACCTGCGGTGGGCGCACACAATTCACACCCACGGCCCCCAGCCGCGGTATCTGGTTGGCCAGCGTGATCACCTGCGAGAGCTTCGTCGGGTCGGCCGCGATGGCGCCGGTGATGCTCAACGCAAAGGGCTTGGGCTGGGCCGAGAGCAGCTCCAGAAGCACCGCGGCCTCATCGACATTCGGGATGGTTTCTGCAAGGAGGAAGTCGGCCTCCGTGTCCGCGAGCACCTCTACCCTGCGGGCATGCCAGCGGCGCAATTCGTGCGCCGAAAGACCATAGGCACCGTCGTACTCGTTGCCCCGGCCCGGACCTGCTCCATAGGGGCCAACGGATGCGGCAACCAATTGATCACCGTGGGCAGCATGTCTGTCGCCGGCCTTGCGGGCGGCGTCACGCGCTACCGTGACGCTGCGGCGCAAAAGAGACTCCGCCTCCCCGCCCAGCACATCGAAGGTGATTTGATAGGAGGCCGTGGTGGCAATCTGGGCGCCGGCGGCAAAGAAATCCGCATGGGCAGATTCGATGAGGGCAGGGGTCTCACGCAGCACGCGCGCCGACCACAGCGGGCCCGAGATGTCGTGCCCCAGGGCTTCGAGGTGGGTTCCAAGGCCGCCGTCGAAAAGCAGCGGCGCGTCAAAGAGGGCCATGGCGCACGAGCCTAGCAATGCGGGGGCAGCCGGCACGCACACTGCCGATAGCTCCCCTTAATGGTTGCATTAGTTTTCTTAATGCACTGGCTCACCCTTGCAGGCCCAAACCACCCTTCTTCCTGCTTATTGCCACGCTTTTCGACGTCCAGCTCTTACCCGGATTCCTCACGGGCCAATAAGCGCAAACTATACTTTCCCAGCCTTAACCCAGGGATTTTTGAAGAAATTCCTGAGTTTTTGAGAATAGTTGACACATCACCAGCACTTTCTTGGGAAAGCTTTCCATCAACCTAAGAAGCCACCCCCAAGTTCTACCCCCGCCGCCCGTCGTTTCTAAAGAAAACTATGCAATTTCAAGCCTTCAGGGCGGCAAACCCAAAAGAAACTTAAGCCCGCCGCGTGAAGACACATAAACTCACAGACAAACCTTAAAACTGCTGGTCAGGTGGCTTTTCAGTGCCCCGAAGAGCTTTAATTTTAAGTGAAAGTACCGCTCGGTACGAGGTCGAAAAAGCCTCCACTTAACACCTGAAGCAGAAAGAGGTGCCCGCCATGTTCCGCCTCCCATTCGGACATAAAGCCACAAAGATCGTCGCCCCGGTTGCTGCCGTTGCAGCACTCTTCGCCGGTTCCATCAACGCCCCTGCTCAGGCTGGCAGTTCCTTCGGTGCATTCAACCCGGCTGACTTCGGCTTCACCATGCCGTCCGTTGCCGGCCCGGCAGCCCCGGCTCCGCACGCTGCAGCCAGCGTTCAAGGCCTTATTAATCAAACCAATGCGCAACGTGTGGCCAATGGCCTCGCACCGCTGCGCGTTGACCCGAACCTGACCAACCTGGCACAGGATTGGGCCAATACCTTGAGCCGCGATGGCAGGACTCGCCACCGTCCGAACTACTGGACCTTCTACCCCGCCGGCCTGCCCGCCGGTGGTGAGAACGTCCTCCAAGCATGGAGCGACTACTCCGATGCCAGCCTGGTGAAGCTGTGGATGGATTCCCCCGGCCACCGCAAGAACCTGCTCGACCCCCGCGCTAAGTCCGTGGGAATCGGCCTGACCGTCGCCCCCGACGGCCGGTTGTACGCCGTGCAGAACTTTGGGCGGTAAGCTCGCACCTTCTAACGCTGATGCGCGCCTGTGAAGATAAGGCTATCTCTCTTCACGGGCGCGTCAGCCGTTGTGAGCGTCCGGAGCCATGCTGTACGTACGTTCTTTTTATCCTCTAAACTTGCTTCCAACACTCAATTACCAGGGCAGTATGCATCGATAGGAGGGGCTATGACCGTGCGCGTCCCCATGTCCCCGCCTGTCCTTGAATGGGCAGTTGAGAGAACGCAGCTCCCCATCAATGAATTGGAAAAGAAGCCTGACTTCCGCTCCTTGCGTTCTTGGCTAATAGGTGAAAGTACCCCAACATTCAGGCAAGCACAGAAGCTGGCCAAGCTTGCTGGGATCCCTTTTGGCTATCTACTACTCGAAAAGCCTGTCCAACGTACCCCTCGCCTTCCTGATTTTAGGACCCACGGGAGCACTCCGTTGTCCGGATGCAGCCCTGCGCTTGAGCAGACGATCTATGCCTGTGAACGACGCTTAGAGTGGTATGCAGAGGATGCCCTCGCCAACGGTATTACAGGGCCTAGTTTTATCGGTCGGTTCTCTACAGATACGCCGGCGCAAAAGGCCGCCGACTGGTCAAGCACTCTTCTTAATTGGACTCCAGGTAAGCATGAGCGCAACCGGAGCCGCGTAGCAACGCTGGCTGATGCCATTGAGCGCGCCGGCATTTTGGTTATGCGCAGCTCCATCGTGGGCAATAACACCCACCACAAGCTCGATCCTGATGAGTTCCGCGGTTTTACGTTGATCCGGAATTCCTATGGCCTCATCTTCATCAACACCAGTGATTCTGGAGTGGGCAAATTGTTTAGCTTGGCCCACGAGTTCGGCCACGTGCTTCTTGGCGAACAAGGTGTTTCCGGCGGCTCTCTCAATCAGCGCGCTGTCGAGCGTTGGTGCAATCAGTTCGCTGCAGAATTTCTTGTCTCTGCCAAGGACTTGCTCACAAAATGGGCCGAAACCAAAGACTTAGAAGCAGTGTGCCATTGGGCATACAAAACTTTCGGGGTCAGCCGTGACGTCACTGTATGGCTGCTCGTAGGTAACGGTGCGCTCCCCCGAGAAGCTGGTCAGCGCTTCATCAAAGAAGCCCCACGCCCAAGGACAACGCAACAGTCTGGCGGTGGTGACTTCACTCTTGGCCTACGCTCCCGTTTGGGCGGGCTCTTTCTCGAAGCGGTCACTGGAGCGCTCGCTGAAGGCAGAATTGGTGAACGCGAAGCATCCCGTCAGCTTGGTATCAAAAAAATCAGCACTATTGAGGCTTTGGTGGATCGCTACCAGGGGCTGCCATGACGCGCTACCTAATTGATTCCAATATTGTTATCAACGCGGTTCGAAGTTATCCTCGCGACGTGTTTCCAAGTTATTGGAGCTCTTTCGAAACCTTCGTGGCCACTCAAACGTTTTTCTTCCATGACACTGTGCAAGAAGAACTGGAACGGAGACAAGACTCTGTTTCATCATGGTTCCAAGACTTCGTCCCTCATGACCAAATCTTGCACGTAGACGACGCTGAAATTGAGTCATACCGTCTTTTATCCAAATGGGCAGCCTTCCAGCGCAAGCCTCGGTTTGATGAAGCGGCAGTACAAGAATTTCTCAATGACGCTGCCGATTCATGGCTCGTGGCTTCTGCTCATGCCCGAGACCTCTCAATCATTACCGATGAGAAACCCCAACCGCGCAGAGTCAACAGAGTAAAGCTTCCCGACGCCGCCGCAGCACTAGGGGTTCACTGCTCCACCTACTTGGATTTCCTCCGGTCACGAGGAATCTGTTATTGATTGAAGGCTAATAACCGCGCCGAGGTGTAAGTTAGCCCTGCCCCTCAGCACGGTGAAAGAACAGATTTATACCGTACTACGGCGCGTGTACTCAAGGTTCTTGCCATAGATGGTCAACCCTGTGATGTCGTGTTCATCAGCTTTCCGGAAGACGAACGATGCCATGTAGCCAATAACGAGAGTTCCTACGAAGGCGACAATCGAAACCAAGAATGGGCCCTGGTCCAGCTTTCCAGCAAAGTATGCAGCAACCGCTCCGCAAATGAGCCCGATGAGAACGCCATGGGAATTTGCGGACTTTGTAAAGATGCCCAAGACAAAGACCGCAGTAAGCGGAACTCCAAAAAGACCGGTAATCGCGAGGAACAGGTCCCACAGGTCAGATTGGTTGGTGATGATGAGATACAACGCAACAGCCAACCCGAAGGTACCGGCAGCAATGATGACTACGCGAGAGAAGGTAACCGACGCTTCTTTCGGGGAGAAGCGGTTATAGATATCTACGACAACACACGCGGAGACCGAGTTAAGCGAAGAAGAAATCGTCGATTGCGCGGCTGCCAAGATGGCAGCAATCAATAGTCCGGCAATGCCTGCAGGCAGCTCCGAAAGAATGAAATACGGCACTACAGCGGAAGTATTGACCCCTTCAGGCAGACCGCCGTTCGCTTCATAAAAGTTATACAAAGCCGTTCCCATCCCGTAGAACAGCGGAATCGTCACAAGCGCCAGAATTCCGTTGACGATGAGGGACTTCTTCGTCGCTTGAATCGTAGGAGTCGTTTGGTAGCGCTGAACGACGTCCTGAGAAGAGGTGTATTGATGCAAGCTGTTCAGTACATTTCCGATAAAGATGAATGGTATCGAGGAAAAGACTGCATTCGTAGTGAAGTTGTCCGCTGAGTAGAACTTTCCTTCTTCAGCGGCGTTAACCACCGCACCGCTAAATCCGTCGGGAGTCATGGCCATGGCCGTCAGCACTACCGCTGCAGCGCCAGCCAACAGCAGGATTCCCTGGATCACATCAGACCAAATCACGCCTTCCATTCCTCCTAGGAAGGTGTACACAATGCAAAGAGCACCTACAAACGCAGCGACAACCAGCGGGTTAATATCCGCTACCGAGGTAATCGCCAATGTTGGCAAATAAATAACGATGGCGATGCGCCCAACGTGATACAGGACGAAGAGGAGCGAGCCAAGAACTCGGAGGACAACGGAGAACCTCTCCTCAAGGTATTCGTATGCCGTCGTGACATCCAGCTTCCTAAAGAACGGGACGTAGTAACCAATCAAGATTGGAACAATCGCAAAAATTGCGAGGTTTCCAGCCGAGTAGGCCCAATCAGTCAAATATGCCTTTTCCGGCGTCGACATGAATGTGATGGCAGACAGCGTCGTGGCATAGATAGAAAATCCTGCCGCCCAGCCAGGAATCCTGCCGCCTGCTTTGAAGAATTCTTCCTGGTCGCTGCCGGCCCTACGCGCAAAATAGGCGCCGACCAGAAGCATTCCTAACAAGTAGAGGATCAGAACTATCCAGTTGAGTGTTCCGAACGATTGCATTTGACCTTCCCTTCAGGGCATTCGATATAGAGAGATAAATCACTCTCTAATTCGTCTGTGCAACAAAACATGTTAGAAGATACAATACATCAGACGTCTGATGTTTGAAGGGATTTAAGATATAGCCGTCTACCCCTGATTGTCAGAGCGGGGTGCTCCTCCCCCGCAGCGCTCATCCTTTGAGTACCCCGCCAACGTGGAAGGCTTAAGATGGATCGAAAAGAAAAGAGGGATTAACCAGTGCACACCGGAACGTGGGGATTCAGTGAAGCCACACACCGCCCTGCCTCAACCACCCAGCAGGCTGTAGAAGGCATCAAACAATACATTCGGGACAACGCCCTCAAGCCCGGGGACACTTTGCCAACCGAATCAGAGCTCTGCGAAGAGCTTGGCTTCTCTCGCTCCTCTGTCCGAGAGGCCATCAGAATCCTAACGACGCTAGATATCGTCGACGTCAGGCACGGAACAGGAACGTTTGTCTCCAGCACGTCCCTCAAAGCTCTAGTTCAAGGACTCATTTTTCGAGCGACTCTCGACGCTGATGACAACCTTGAAACACTTCGTGATGTAGTGGAAATCCGGCAGGCGATTGATCTTGCTATCGGGCAAGAAATCACAGCCAAACTCGACCCCTCAAAGCTAGAGCAGTTGAGCACCATCGTGGAAAAGATGTCAGCCAAGCGGAAACAAGGCCTAAACTTTGCCGAAGAGGATCGGGAGTTCCATCAGGTGCTGCTTTCCGAAATTGATAACCCGATCATCCGTGAGCTCAATGATGCTTTTTGGCAAGTGCACATGAACGTCATTCCACTTCGCAAGTTGGAAGAACCACAGGACTTCAGCAGGACGGTTCGCGCGCACCAAGACATCGTCAATGCTCTACAGAACAATGACCTGAAGAAGTATCAAGAGTCTGTACTCAGGCATTACGAGCCTCTGCTGACTTCGCTGTGACAATCCGCGTCAGCTATTGAAGCTCCGCGTAATCCAGGCAGGATCTGTGATGGCAGTGCCAATGATGATTGCATCGGCGCCAGCGCGCTTTCCTGCAGCCACATCATCGCGCGAGGCAAACCTGCCTTCACCTATCAAAAAAGCATCTTCACCACAGAGCCGTCGCCCCTCTGCCAAGCATTCAAGATCCGGACCTTCAGTCTTGCTCCGGAATTCTGTATAGCCGGCCAGCGTCGTTGAAATGATATCCGCCCCCGCGTGGTGCGCCCGCTGCATTTCTTCCGGGGTTGAACAATCGGCCATTGACAAGACATTAAGCCGGTGACACTCTGCGACAAGATCAGAAAAGCTTGAGCCATCAGGCCTAGGGCGATCCGTAGCATCTGCACAGATAGCAGCTGCCCCGGCCTCAGCCAATCGACGGACGGACTCTACAGTTGGCGTGATATAAACCCCCTCACTCCCCTCCTTTGTAAGGCCGAAAACTGGTACATCTACTACAGCTGCGATTGCCTCGACATCCTCGATGCCGCCATACCCGCCACACCGGATTGCACGGCTTCCTCCCTCAACGCACGCACGAGCGACATGCGTCAAGGTATGGGTATCGCGCATTGGGTGACCATCTGGCGCTTGCACCGAGACAATCACCGAGTTTCGAATTAACCCTTGAACTTCTTCTCGGCGGTCCGCCAGTTCACTACTCTTAAACCTAAACATATACCTGAGCCTTCTTCTGGATATATCGCAGATAAACGGTGCTAAAAAGCGTTGTCTCGGGCAAAAGCCGCTGCGCCGACTAACGGGGCTGTCGCCGGAGATTCAGTAACCCGAACTGCAACGGAGCGATTCGGCTTCAACGCGATATCCTCTATTGCTTGACGGAATGGTTCTTCCACAGCGACCCCAATCTGGCACACACCGCCGCCTAAAACAACGGCATCGAGATCGAGCCCTGAAACAAGACCAGCCACCGCGCGGCCAAGGCCATAGGAATTCCCTCGAATAATCCGGGAAGCGAGCTCATCTCCCTGGTTCATTCTTTCCACGACCTTTTCGAGGGGAAGCGCTAACTGATCTCGCTGCTTCCACTGCACCCGCTCGCTTGCGGGGTTCGCAGAAAATACTTCGTAATACGCAGCCAGGCTATTGCCGCTCATAATGTTCTCGGCGCGGTCCGCAAAGCCCCGGAAATCAGCGCACAAGAGTTCCGAAAACTCTCCGGCCGATCCGGTAGGTCCACTTAGCAAAACTCCATTATCACTGACTGCCCCACCGACACCAGTTCCCAACGAGAGGTACAGGACTCTGCCTGACTGGAATTCTCTCGCTGCTCCGAGCATCAGCTCTCCGTACGCCCAGACCCTCACATCGTTATGAACAGCACACGGGAGGTCAACAACCGCTTTCGCGACTTCACGAAGATTGGTACCAGCCCAGTTCTTGATGGTGTCCCCATTGTAGGTGACAAGCCCTTCAGGAGCCTTAATGACTCCTGGCGAACCAATGCCGATACGCGCCGGGGTTATGCCCGATTCCTCCAACGCCTGCTGAATGGCTTTTTCTATCTGCTCCTGCGGTGAAACCCCGGCTGGCTGGGTAGGAATCTTTCCCAGCGCTACCGCTTGCATTGGGTCTTCATCAGCCACGAAGCCCCAACCAATCTTGGTTGCACCGACATCAAGCGCAAGGGTACTAGTCACTCTTAACTCGTTTCGTCGTAGTTCAGAGGAATTAGGGCTCGATCACCTGAGCGGTATCGACGATTTCATAAATCTTCGCCAGCTCTTCATCGTTTAGTGCGACATGCGGACGGGACATTAGCCCCGACGGGAAGACACCCAAGTGGTGAAGCGCTGCCTTAAAACTGCCGAGGCCCTGCGAGCTTCCGCCCATGCGCGTGCCATCCCCAACACCAACGATGGTGAAAAGGTCACAAATCTTAGACTGCAATTCCGCAGCCTCGGCATACGCCCCGTCCACCAGGAGCTCATGTAGCTTCACGTAGGAAACCGGATCCACGTTGCCCAGACCAGGTACCACGCCATCGGCACCTGCCAGGTAAGCAAAGTCGACCGTAGTTTCCGAGCCAGTTAAGACCACAAAGTTTTTCACCCCAGCCTTGTCGCGGGCGCTAATCAGAGCACGCGTGTATCCATCATTGCCGCCAGAATCTTTAACGCCAGCGAGCACACCTTCCTTGGCGAGAGAAATAAGGGTAGAAATATCCAGTACCGAGTGAACACTGACCGGAATGTTGTACGCGTAAATGGGAGTCTCTGGCGCGGCTTCGTGAAGAAGTCGGAAGTGCTCAGCAATTTCTACATCGTGAGTACGAACATAAAAAGGGGCAGTGGCAACTAGACCCTGGACCCCGAGCGCGACGGCATCTTCAATATGCTCAATGACTCGCGGAGTCGTCATGTCAATCACGCCTGCAACTACCGGAACTCGCCCGCGAGCCTGTTCCACCACCGTTGCAATGACTTCCTTACGCTGCTCTCGAGTCAGGAAAGCTACCTCCCCTGAGGAACCGAGAACGAACAGACCATGAACACCAGCTTTAATAAGCCGTTCAGCCTGGCGCTTGAGAGTGTCGGTGTCGACAGAATAGTCCTCATTAAACGGAGTCAGCAGCGGCGGTACAACGCCGCGCAAAAACTGTGTGCTTGCATTCATGTTAGGGAACCTTCCTATTCGCCTTCGCACTTGAGTCATAAGACATCATACGTCTCCTGCGATTGTGTTGCAGTTCCTTTTAGCGAAAGAAGAAAACCGACTGACCTACCCCGGCAGCAGCTCGGAGGCCTCCCCCACCACGCTCACCACAAGCACATCGCGGGCGCGCGAGGCCGCCACATAGAGCAAAGCCCGCTCGCGCTGCAGCGCCTCGTCGGCCTCGGCCGGCGCCAGCCCCTTCATCAGGTAGCGCTGCGGCAGCGCCTCGCGGCTCACATCAAGCAAGATGACGTGCGTGAATTCCAAGCCCTTGGCGTTGTGCATCGTCATTACCGCCACCGGGCGCTCCCGGGACGTGCGCCGCCCAGTGCTCACGGCCACGCCCAGCTCGCCCAACTGAGTGGCGATTTCATCCTTGCGGGCATTAGTCCGGGTCAGCACACCGATGGAGACATCGTCATCCCCGGAGGTCCAGTCCCGGATGCGCGCGGCCAAGGCCTCAGCCTCCTCCGCCTTGCTCGCAGAATTCACCACAACCGGCGCAGGACCCTGGCGCACCGAACGGTAGCCATGCAGATCGTCGATATTCTCTTCCGAATCCACCCACTCGGCACCGTCCAGAATCGCCGTGGCATAGCCCAGGTTCTGCCGGGTCGTGCGGTAATTCACGCGCAGCTTCGTCGTGGCGCGGCCGCGGGTTTCAATCCCGTAATCACGCAGCACCAACCGCTGGCCATAGATGCGCTGGTGCGAATCCTCCGCAATGAAGATGTCATTCGGCCCGCGCTTGGCCACCGCCCGCAGAAACTTCCAGTGGCCGGCGTGGAAATCCTGGGCTTCGTCGATAAGCACGTGGTCAAACATGCCCTCAGTGCCCGTGCGGTGCTCCACGATGTGCGCGGCCACCACCGCCGCAGCCGCATAGGTCAGCTTCCCAATCGACGCGCACGCCGCGTGGAAGTACTCCACAATCGCCCACACCGCCTTGCGCTCAGCGCGGTTGAGCGGAGTCCCCCGCCCGGTGCGCCGCGCACGCAGGTAGGTCTTCTCATCCGTGATCCCCTGCGTGAGGATCACCGCCGAGTACTCCTGTGCCAAAAACGTCGGGTGGGATTTCTCCCGCGGGAGTGAGCCGCCTTTCAGCTCCGCGGCCTCCTGCCACTGCCGCTTTTCCTCCACACCATCCAGGCCGCGGGGCACAAAGTCCCCATCAATGTTGAGCACCGCAGCCATCGCGGCGGCGCGCTCGGTTGCCTGTGCGTTCGCCAGCACATCGAAGACGAGCGCGTCAACACCGCTGATCCACAGCCCCGGCGCGCCGTGCACGGAAGCTTCCGGGAACGTCGGGTACAGCTCATTCATCTGCACCTTGAGCGCGTTGGCCAGCTCACGCGTGTAGGTGGTCAAAAAGACGCGCGCCTTCGGGTTCTTCTGCAGCAGGTACTTCGTGCGGTGCACCACCACCACGGTCTTGCCCGTACCGGCACCACCCGTGATGCGCGCGGAACCGGTGTGATCTGCTTCGACCGCGCGGCTCTGGCTCGGGTGGAGGAAGACGCGCCACTCGGCAAAGGAGCCCTCGAGGATGGCTGCCAGCTCCTCCTCGCCGGGGTCGATGACGAAAGCCCTGCGGCCCGCCGGGGACTTGATGCCTTCCACCAGCGCCTTATCCGAGCTAGCCTCAGCCACCGCGGACTGCGCCAAGCCCAAATCTTCGCGCACCTCAGCAACGCTCATCCCGGACAGCAGCCCGACCACCGCATCTTGTTCCCATTCAGGCGCGCCCGCCAGTGCTGCCAACGCTTCCTCCGTTGTGGCGGCGCGCTCCAGCACCGCCACCGTCTGCGGGGAAAGACCGAGTTCATCGCTGAGCGCCTGCTTGTCGACGCCCACCGCATCCCACGGCCTCACTCCCTCACCGTCCGCTGGGGCATCCGCCGAAGGCTCAGCATTCGACTCGGCTTCGGCCTCCGCTTTCGCCGCTGCTTCCGCAGCGCGCTGCTCGGCCGCCAGGCGCTTGGCGCGTGACTCAATCTCCGCCTGCGGTATCGCCGTCGAGGCCTCTGGCGCTGTGGCATCCACGAGCGACGGAACGCCGGAGACCTCGTTGACCACGAGCGTCTTCGACGTGGCGAGTGCGTAGGCATCATCGTGATTGAGGATGTCAATGAGAACGAGCATGGTGTCGTTGCCATCGTGCAGCTCGAAGAGCACAGCGCGGTACTTGCGGTTGACGCGGGCTGTGCGCACGCGCTTATCCACCGCATCCTTGACGGGCTCCACGTGCAGCGACGGGTTCGTGGGATCGTCCACCAGCTTGTTATAGAACTCTAGGATCTGGTTTCCCAGGTTGTAGCGGTCCTCAATGCGGCGGTAGAAGGACAGGCTCGTTGCCATTGCTTTCCTCTCTTTTAAAGTCAGCGGATCAGGAGGCGCTCAGCGCCGCGGTCAGGGAATCAGGAACGGAATCAAAGTCAGCGCCGAAGACGGCATAGCCCTCGGCCTCGAAGCTAGCGCGAAGGTCGTCGGCGTCCTCGGCAAAGAGCAGCAGCACCTTGTACTGCGGCCACTGCGCCACCACCGGAACACCGGAAACCTCACCGCCCACGGAATCAGCATCCGGCTCGGGCAAGCCCGCCGCCGCCATAACTCGCAGCGCTGCCGCCACCTCCGGCTCGTCGGCGAAGGCATCCACTGCCTCGGCCCACCCAAGAGTCATTTCGACCACTGCCGCTGGCTCGGTAGGCTCTGAGACTGGAGTATCCGGAAGCACCTCGCGTGCCACAGCATCTTCCACTGCGGACTCAATCACTTCTACCTGTGCAAGCATCGGGTCCAGATATGCCATGTTGCTTAAGCTCAAGAACAGCCTCCAGGCACTTAAGTTTTCTGAGACATTGGTGGAATCAAATCGAACGCGACGACGCATCTTTGCAGCACCGACGGTGACAGTACTGAGATATGTCTTCTCAAAACCGTCTACGACCGCCCTTCCTCCGTGAGCCGCTTGAGCAAATGCCGCTTCACTGAATAGCGACCATTTTTGTTCCGGATGCATCAATAGTTCTAACAGCTGTGTCAAAGGATCTTTCTCCAATTGGAGAAGATCATCCAATGACAAGTCGCTTCCTTCGACAATTGGAGAATAGAGTTTCGGCTCTGTCCACACCGGCGGGGCCGGCGGATCCTTGCGCACTGTTGCCTGCCGGGCATCGATGTCCTGCCACGTCAGCGACCACGGCAGGTAGCCCAACTCGTAGAGACCGTTGCGCTTATCAAAGTCATCCTTCACCCGGTTGTGCACCGCACTGGCGTGGAAGGCCTCGCCGTCGAGGTAGACGGCGATATCACGGATGGCACTATCGCGCGTGGAGAAGACGAAGTCCGGGATGGTTCCGCCAATCTGTTTTTGCTCCTCCATGACCCAATCATGGCGCGAGTCATCAAAGCTGATGTCCCACTGCGCGTGGTTACCCTTCATGGATTCCACCACCGTGGCGCCCTCCTTCTTCAGGTCCGCGCGCAGCTGCTCCACAAAGCGCTGCTCCAGCTTGGACTGCTCGCTGCGCTCCGGGCGCTCCTCGGTGAGATGGCCCTCCCAACTAAAGGAAGCGGGATCGGCATCAGTAGAGACCTGGAGGTCATCCGCCAGAATCTTGCGCAGCGCTACCACCGCGGCCTCACGGGAGGTCTGCGGGATCTGACTGCTGCGTGCGAAGGGCAGCAAACAGGACGGGCAGCACTGCCGCGCTTCCTCAGCGCAGTGGCAAGAGGCCAAGCGACGGTAAGCCACGAGCAGCATCTGGCGCACGTGTGCCGGTTCCGTGAACTGCGCCAGATACCCGGTACCACCCGGCACGGTGTCATGAATCAGCAGCATATCCACCGGGCTGCCATCGGAATCCACGCGCACCGGCTCCACATCCAGGTGGTCCGGGTTGCCGCCCAGGTACTCCTTAAAGCCCAGCTTCAGCGCCGCCACCAAGGAGGGCAGCGTGGTGGACTCCACCATGCCCAACAACGCCGGCAGGTGCACCAGCACCGCCTGCGTGCCCAGGCTGCGCCCCAGCGCAAAGCTAATGGAGTGCTCCTCAGCGGCGTTACGGTATTCGCACCACGGCGCGTGGTCCTGCCAGCGGTTCGCGCCCACATCGGAATCCAAGTGCCCGCAGCGCTCGCACACGCGGAACAGCGGCGCCTCGCACTCCACGGCAGCAAAGGTGCGCTGGCTGCCGCCGCCCAAGCGGCCCAGGTTCAGCCACCGCATCTCCACGTGCGCCAGGTACTCCATGCCGAAACCGGAATCGGACAGGTACCAGGCTTTACCGCGCCCACCTTCGGGCACGTCAAAGCTCAGCTGCGTGTGGAAGCGCAGGGAGGTGCGGTCATCAGAGATGTCATTAATAGCGGAGCGCGCCGCGTCCACGGTGGCGTAGACCTTGGTCATTTCCACCACATTGATGAGCTGGTCCCTATCCGCAAATCCCTTGGCCCCGCACTCCGGGCACGCACCTACGTGCGGGGCGGCCACGGCCACCTCCTCATCGCTGGAGAGCACCGCACCGGTGGCTTCCGAGTAGGAGCATTCCGGGCACAGGCGCCATTGCGTCAGCGCCGAGTGGTGCTCACCCAACTCCACCGAGTCCACCTTCGCGCCCACGCCCTGCACGTAGAATGTATTGCCGGGGGCTAGCTCCGTCAGCGCCGAGGAGACACCGCGGCTATAGCTATAGGTCTCCGTCTCAAATTTCTGTACCTCCTCGTTGAAGGAGGAGACAGCCAGGTTGAACTCCACGGCATCATCCAACAACGTGAAGTTCGGCAGCAGCCCGAAGCGCTCCAAGGCACTAATCCAATACTCATCGGCGTGGTCCTCCAGCTGCTTGCGCACAAACCTCTGGGAAGCCACCGTGGCATCAAACTGGTTCTTCAGCTCATCATCCTCCACCGCGGAGGCCTCCACGCGTGCCTTCAACTCCGTCACGCGCTTGCTCAGCACCTCCAGGCGGGACAGAAGCAGCTTCTGCGTGGCACCCCAGCGCTCACGCGCGGATTGCAAGTCCGTCACCATGCCAGACGCAGCACCATCCGAACCCGGCAGGCACCAGCCACGCAGCTCATCCAACACCTCCGCCGAAGCATGCTGCGCCACCGTAGCCGCAAAACGTTCATAGGCCGCCAACACCACCGAGGGAGAGAGCTCCACCAGCGCATCAATCACTGAGTAGCTGGCATACGTAAACACATCACGCGCACTACGCAGCTGCTCCACTGAGCTCGCCACATCAGTGCTATCCAGCAGGTAGGCCACGAACTGGCGGTGCATAATATCGCGCGCGGACAAATACGCCGCGGGCGCTGTCACCGAACCAGCGATGGTCTCCAGCGGGTGCTCCAAGGTGGTCAGCGCACGCCCGCGCCCGCGCACCAGCGCCACGATGAGGGAGTTACCCGTCAAACGCCCGGCGCGTCCCACGCGCTGCACGTAGCTGGCCACCGTGTGCGGCATGGAGGACAGCATCACCGTGGACAGATCACCGATGTCGATACCCATCTCCAGTGTCGGCGTGGCCACGAGCACGTTCGGCGCCGAGGCGGACTGCTGCGCAAAGGGCCGCTTGAACTCATCCTCCAGCTCCTTGCGCCGTGGCGTGGGCACCAGGCCGGTGTGCTCTTCTGCCACCACGGTGCGGGTATTCGCGCTGCGGTAAAGCCGCTGGTAGTAGTTGTCCTCCACGCCCACCGGCACGAAGTGCCCGGTACAGGACAACGTAAAGCACGCCACCGAAGACATCGCCTCACGCGCTGCGGCATCCACGCCCACGCGCAGGTGGCACACCGGGCATTCCAACAACCCCGGCTCGGTTTCTTCGCGCACGATGATGTTGCCCGGGTCCAGCGCATACACGCGCCCGCCGGTGGCCGTCGGTACGGAGAACACCACTTCCTCGAACTCGAGCTGCTTGAACAGCTCCGCCACCTGGTTGGCTGCATCAAACGCACTGCTTGTCGACGCCCCCAGCGCCGCCTTCGTCCACCGTGCATACCAGCCCTTCTGGGAATCCAGCGGCATCGTCGCGTTATTATCGCGCTTGCCCAACGCCCCCTTGAGCGCCGCCCCCGCACGCGGGAATTTCGGCGCACCACCGCGCACGAACGCAGGTATTCCCTTGGCACGCGCCTGGCGGCGGTTAAGCAACCACGGGTTGCAGTCTTGGCGCAGGTATTCCTTGAGCCACGGATGTGCAATGCCACCGGCAATGCGCATGTACTCCACCACGCCGCGCGCCCAGGCCAGCAGCTCCGCATCCGAGGCGAGAGTCCCCGCCACCGCACGCGCCGCCGACAGCAGCACCGCATCATCAACGCCCACCGACACCGACAGCGTCCCGGTCGTCACCAACGAGCGCGGCAGATCCACCCTGTCACCGAACTGCAACGCCAAGTCCAAATCCAAGCGCGACTGCAACGCCGCCAGCGCACGCCGCTGCTCCGCAGCACCAGCGCCCTTCTCCCACACCGCCCGGTAGCGCGGCGACTCCTTCAACTGCGGCGGCAACAACTCATAGAGCGCCCTCGCCCGCACCGCCGGCTCCGACTCCGCACGCGCATGCTCCACCATGCGCGCCGCCACCGACGACAACGGCACGCCTGCGGACGAAGATGCCGTCGTTTCAGACGACGAAGACGATTCAGAGGAATCAGCAAACGAGCGAACCGCTCGCCAAATTCGCGCACGCAGCGCGAAAGCACGCGCACGGCTTTGCACGAAGCCTGCGCGGTGCGCGGCATCCTGCACTGAGTCCGCGAAGACCAGAGTTTTCTTCTCTGCGGAATCAAGGTCATCCATGCCGAAGAGGTTGCTCAGTGCCACTGAGAGCAAGGTGGCAACCGAGGAACCCAAGAAGCGCATTGCATCGTCTTCACCACAGGACGGGCACTGCTGCGCCTTCGCGCGCTCCTCCGCATCTTCGCCGGAGTACACCAACACCGGCACCACGGGGGACTCCTCCATGGTCTCCTCATCCGGTGCTTGCGGCGTTAATCCCGGCAAGTCCAGATTCAACCACGCCACGCGGGAGCTCTCACCGTCTGCGCGCGTAACGCCCTGTGCCACCTCACTCGTGGCATCAATGAGCGGACGCTGCCGCTCGGGCGCGCTGATAGCGATGCGGCGAATCTCTTGCGGTGCGGTGACATACGTGTCGCCACCAGGCTGCTCCGCCAGCATCCATCCGGATCGCCCACAGTGGCGGCAGTAGATCGCCGGCAACCACGCCTTGGGCGCATCACCTGCAGCCTGCACCGTGTGCGCGCCCATGCCACCATCGTCGGACCACCTGAACACCGATGTGCGCGACGATGACGCCACTGCCCTATCGATGCGGGAGATTTCACGCACCCACAAATGCAGCTCCACACCGGGGAACTTCTTTCCATCCCAGCCCAACGCATCACCGAGCTCCGCGCGCACATATGCAATAAAGGACAACGTCAGGGACAAGAACTCGACTGCCAACTCGCGGTGGCTGCGTAGCACGCTGGCCGGGAACACTCGCGATACCAGCGGTTCCACCGCAGCAATATCGGTACCCGGAACACCAGCTTCACCGTGCTCCAGCGGCACCGGCGTTGCGGCCTCCCGCAGTATCGCGCACACCAATTCATTACCGGCCATTGCTAGAACCGAGTCAGCCAAGTCCGGGGAAGAATTCAAGCCAGGCAAAGAACCGAAGACGTGCCGGCTCATCGCCTCAAACACCGCCACATCAAACGACGATGCATCTTCAGCAGAACCTGAAACAGCAACCGCAGCCGCCACCTCATCAACGACGTTCTGCATTACCTCCACCGAAGGCGTTGGCGTCACTGGCGGAAACACTTCAGCAACATCGGAGCTCGAAAAGTCTTCGTCGTTTGAAACGACGGCACGCAGCTTCGCCACCAATGGCTCGACCGTGGATTGCCACTCCTCCACGGTCATGAGTGTCTCCCCGACCACGGCATCCGGCGGCATCTGCTCGCCAAAGACCGTGTAAGCAAAAGACAACATATCGCTATGCGATGCCGCCGAATCTCGACCGGAGTCTTTGGTGGCTCCGGCGCTTTCGGCATCTTCGGAACCTTCGGTGCTTTCGGTGCTCTTGTCCCCCAACGTTGCGGAGGTCGCCACCGGCGTTACCTTGCCCAAAGGACGCTTTTCGTCCTCAGGCGAAAGGAAGCCCTCGGGTTGATACTTCTTGAGCATCAATCCCAGTCGGCGCAGCAGCATAGCCACATCGGTGCCCTGGGCTGCGTCATAAGTGTGGAACTCATCCAGCACCAAATACTGCAAAGACCGCGCGGATTTCTCCCACAGCTCGCGGTCTTGCTCACGCAGCAGCAACTGGTCCAACATCTTGTAATTCGTCAGCAAGATATCCGGCGGGGTATCGCGCAGCACCGAACGGTCAGAAATCAGACCATCCTTCGATACCTTCCTGCGTCCACCAGAAACCACCTCGCCGGTGTAAATACCCGCCGTCACCCCGGCGAGCTCAGCCTCGGCATGCAGCAGTTTGGCCAAACGGCGTTCCTGATCGGATGCCAGCGCGTTCATCGGGTACAGAATCAACGCCTTGATTCCGCTGCCATTAGACCGACGGCAATGATCCAGAATCGGATAGAGGAAGGACTCCGTCTTACCCGAACCGGTACCCGTCACGACCAACGTGGGCGACGGTCGCCGCTTCGAACCCGTCGAATAATCAAACGAGGACAACCGCTCGAATGCCTCAGCCTGGTGGCGATAAGGCTTGAAACCAGACGGCAGCCAACCCAGAATCCCGTCCCAAGACTTCGCCGGTGCATACGGCAAGCGCGTGCGCACATACGGCCCGTAGAACATGCCGCCCTGCGGATCGTTGAGGAACTCCCGCAGCTGCTGGGAAGTCAGATCCTCTGCCAGCGAGAAGGTCGTGGTGAGGTACTCCGACAACCCGTCAACAATGTGGGTGGAGGCGTAAGTAGGGATGAGGCTCGACATAAGGTGCTACTTCAATACTTTCGGTCTTCGCTTCGCTTCTGGCTTCCGGAACTATTGCTGGTTCATCATCGCAGCATACTTTTCATACGCCGCAGTCAAGTCCGCTTCACGGTCCAATGGTGCAAACGGATATTCAAAGACGTACTCGACTCCCGACTGCGGATGCGTCCACGTGCGTTCTTCCTCCGAGAGCTGTTGTCCGTCCTTAAGTTTCTTCTCCAGCTTCAAAACGTCTTTTGGAACTTTGCGACCATTAGCGTCGTACAAGTCTTCCTGGTCATAGCGTCGCATCACCGGGAACTGCGTCCGATAGATCATCAGCAACTCATCCAGCGTTACACCCAACGACAGCGCCACCATGGCGTCAATTTCATTCTGAGCTTGGAAGCGGTCGCGGGCATTGCGAACTGGTGCGTCGGTTGTCCAAGTGCTTTTAGTAGCGGACTCCCAAAGCTCAGCGTAAGCCCTAGTAAGACAATTCAATTGCAGGTACTTAGCAACGAGCTCTGCTTGGAAACGCCGTGGATAGGGCAATCCATTAATCGTGCTTGGATGAAGATCTGAAGGGCTCAAGCTACGGACAAGAAAATCGATGATGAATGAAGACATTCCCGCCCCGACCAAAGCCATATGCGTTACCTTTTTCGGGGATCCAGCACTTTGAATTGGGTGAACATGGGCCGCCCCTGACGGAATTATGGCTGGATACAGCGTACGGAATCCGGTAGTAGCAGCCATACGACGCCATGCGACACGATAATGGTCCTTCACCAACACCGTTTCACCGTCTATCTCCCATACTCCGTAATCACGGTCATAAGAATCAACCGAGCGATTAGGGAGGTATGCCGTCGCAGGAATGAAGTCTTCAGAGATAGCCTCGAGATCAATCTCGGACCAGTCCAAATTGTTTTTCATCGTCGGATTCGGCTGCTTGACCACTGGAGTCGAAACACCGAGATGAGGCCCTTGAAGGATCACGTCGTGCCAGGAATCGGGATGCTGCCAAGAAGAATCAAAGTAGCCCTTCTTCTTGTCGATTGACTCATCCCAGCCTCTAGAAAACTGTAGCCCCAATTCCTTAATGCGCGGTGCCTCGGCAAGCTTGGCTAAGACTGCTGCAGCTTCGCTGTTCACTGAATAGACGGTACGGGTCTCAAGCAGTGGAGTACCCGGTTCCTCAATGATCGAGTTCCACACCTTGAGGGTCTCTTCGTCGACGGTGATGATGCGGTCGCGGTGTGGACGCAAGTCCCAATTATCGTTGTCATCTTTTACACCAGGCATGGGCCCAGTGCCATCATGCTTCAAAGACTCCACGTAGGTCTTCGGATGGTACAAATGAACTGCCTGTTTGAAGCTCACTTTGTCACGTGCAGATCCATAAACATGAATTCCATAGTGACGTGTATGCCCCATATCGAAAAGAACTAACTCATTCTTTACTTCGAGGTGAGTACGCAGCCGTCGATAAGCACCCGCCCTCAACGCCGCGGCCTTCTTCTCAGTGAAGTGGGACTCGGGGTGAATGAGTGAGATGATGCCGTTCTCGGCGGCATTGGCCCACGTGCGTTCCATGAAACCACGGTAGAGATCGGGCTGTTGGTTTTGCAGGTGGGGGTAGCGGGTGACGTCGCCAAGCACTGCGGAGGTGACCACTGCTTCCGCAAGTCCCTTGGAGAGGGTCTCCAGGACGGCGTCGTTGCCGGCGAGGAGTTCGCGGCGTTGTTTCTTCTCTGTCTGGGTGGGCTTGTTGGCAAGGCTGAACCACGGGTCATGCTCAGACAGCAGGGCGTCCATGTCAGTGCGCGGGCGTACCCACGGCGGGTTGCCTACCTGGAAGTCGAAGCCGCCCTTGGCCATGACGGTTGCGAAATCCAGGTCCCAGTGGAAGAAGGCTTGTTCCTGGGAAATGGTGTTGGCGGTTATCAGCCAGGGGTGCGCTTCGAGGACGTCCTCGTAGTGGAGGCGTCCGGAGATGGAGCGGTCGAGTGATTCAACGTAGTCCAGTTCATCCCAAGACATGTCGAAGCCGAAGGCGTACTGGTTGTCCTTGCGGTAGCGCTTCTGGCCTTCGTTGGGGATGCCGAGGAGGTCCTGCATGGTGGCGAGGTACTCGGTGATATCGGGAAGCTCGTCCGTGGCGGTGACTGGCCAGTACCAGAGAGCGTTCCAGGCGTTCATCGCGGTGCGCAGGCGAAGGTAGGCGCCTTCGTTGTTCTGGAGGAGTTCTTCCTCCACCTGGGCGCGGGTGACCACATCCGCGCGCTTGGCGGTGTTGGGCTCCTGGCCCCACAGATCCAGGTCACGGCGGACTTGGTCCTCGGCGATGCGCAGGCGGATAAGGGACAGCTCCCAGAGGCGCTCAACCTGATTAGACAGTGCGGTGGCGAGCTTGGTCTGCGTCTTGTTCAGTGGCTTGCAGATGGACTTTTGCCAGGCCTTCATGGCCTTGATTTCTTCCGCGGCGAGGTTCTTTAAGTCCTTGGCGCCGACTGCGCTTCCCCAGCCGTGGCTGGGGACTAGGAAGTGGTGGATGCGGCCGGTGGGGTGCTGGTCCGTCTCGTTGGCATCGATGGCATCCGCTAGTTGTTTCAGCGGATGGTGCTGCGGGGTCAGCGTGAGATAGTTCTGAACCCCCTTCTTCTTCGATGCGGTGGTGGACACCTCCTTGGCGCTGAAGGTGGAGCGGGTGGCACCCACCAGGGAGTTGCCGTGGCGCAGGTGCAGACCGAACCAGGGGGCTTTGAGCTCCTTGGTCATGGTGTTGAGCCACAGGGAGATTTCGGCGAGCTCCACGGCGGTTTTGTTGAGGTCCACGCCGTAGACCTGGTGCAGTGCGATGGAAGCCTTGACCTTTTGCAGCTCCTGGGTGCGGTCCTCACCGGGGATTTCCTTGCCCAGTTCGGCTTGCTTCTTGTTCAGGTAGAGCTCTGCGAGCTGGTTGACGGCTTCCACGGCGAAGGCACCGGAGCCCATGGCGGGCTCGCAGATGGTGAGGGTGAGGATGTCATCGGCGTTGTCGATGCGGCCGGTTGCTTTGAGTTCTTCGATGGCCTGGCCCACGGTGAACTCGGTGATGACGGGTGGTGAGTAGAAGGACGCGGAGCGCTCGCGGTCACGGGAGGACTGGCGGTAGACAAAGCTGCCGCGGGCGTGGGTGCGCTGGACGCGTTCCACACCACCGTGTTCGCTTTCGCGGTCTTCGTAGACGATGGAATCCTGCGGGAGCGTGCGCGCTTGTGGTTCGGGGACCACCCAGGAGCCCTTGGAAGGATCGCCGTGCTTGGCTACTTCTACGAGGTCTTCTTGGGCGATGAAGCCGGTATAGGACATCAGGCCCTCGTAGACCTGGCCCAGCTCAGTCACGCCCAGGGTGGCGTAGGAGATGAAGCCGCGGTCACTGCCGCGCTTTTCTTTTGTGAGAAGGAGGTTCTGCAGGACCTTGTGCAGTGCCAGGTTGGAGAGCTTGACCTCATCGATGTAGGAGGTGGCTTCAGACTTGAACAGGTCCGCGTCGAGGTTGCGGAATTCCAGGCCGTCTTCAGTGGCGTTGGCGTCGAAAAGCTCGGCGTTCTCATCGTGCGGATCGTGGCCGCGGTTGACGCGCTCGAAGAGCAGCTGGAGGCTTTCGTAAAGGTGCGTGCCGTTCTGGGTGCGGTGCGTGGTGGGCTCGGTGAGGATGAGGTCACGAAGGCGGGAGAGGCCATAGCCTTCGTCGTAGTCGTTGTCCCCGGTGGGCAGGATTTGGAGTTCCGGAGAGGATTCGGCGAAGAGGAGGAAGAGGATGCGGTAGAGGTAGCGCAGGGCTTGGTTGGCCAGTTCGTTGCCGTCGATATCGGTGGTGGCATTGTTTTGCGCTCTCCGCTGCAGGACGTCGTTGCCGATGATCTCAATCGAGGCCTTGATGGCACCGCGCAGTTCCTCGGAGACTTTGACGGAGTGCTCGCGGGCTTGGGCTAGGGTGTCGAGCCACCAGGTGGTGCCGTCGGCACCGCGCATGGTGTGCTCGGCGGCGAGGATAGAGACGACTCGTGGGAGTTCGCCTTTGGCTTTCTGGTCGTTGCGCTCAACGGCCAGGCCTAGGTCCACGGCGAGGTAGCGGCCCAGCGGCCAGGTTTCGCGCTCCGCTAGGACTGCCCAGCGGCCGGCGAGGACCAGGATGAGGTCGGGGGCTTGCTCAGTGAGGAAGAGCTCGCCGACGAGCTTGGCGGCAGTGATGTCGAGGGCCTTGGCCTCACCGTTGGAGTTTGTGTTGCCCAGCTCTGGGGAGACGTCGAGAAGCGGCACGGTGGTGAGGTCCTCGACTGAATCCATCTGCCCGGCGCGGAGGAGGACCAGGGAGTGGTTCTTGTCCGCAGCGGCGGTCAGCATGAGGGGCTGGCCGTTGCGGGAGAATTCCAGGCGCTGTGGCTGCGGGTGGCCGAAGGCCGCGGAGACGAGGTCGTAGACCTCATGCAGCGAGTCGTCGGTTGCCTCCATGGAGAGCGCGGAGAGCTCGGTGTGCAGTGCTTCCCTGCGGGAGGTCAGGCGCAGCAGCGGGGATTGGGCGTGCTCGTGGCCAGCGTTCTTGGCGTCCTTATCCGTTGCTTTCCACTCTTTGACGGACTCCTCCACGCGCTTGCCAAAGGAACTGCCTTTGTCATCGGTGGTGAGGTAGTAATCCGAGATCCATTCCTCGACGTTGATGATGGAATCGAAGTCTGCCATTAGCGTGCCTCTGCTTCGTTGGTGGTGGTGTGTGCGGCGGTTGTCGGCGCAGTGCTGGTGTGTGCAGCGTCGGTGTCGTCTGGGAGGATGAGTGCGAGTGGGCGCACGAGGGAGCGCTCCGGGGCCATGGATTTCAACAGCTCCTCGTCCTGGTGGATAAGGCGCTTGGTGTCCTTAATCTTGAGGGTCTGCTGGCCGTCGTTGGCCTCCTGCCATTCATCGGCGCGCTGTTGCCAGCCGGCGATGCGCTCCTGGGCGTGGTCCAGGTTGGTGTTCTTGACCACGGTGAGGTGGCTGTGCGCGGCCCCGACGGCGGCGGCGATGAGCTGGCCGGCGGTATCGGGGACGGCGAACTCGCCGGGGTTGATGGCGTTGTCTGTTAGGCCAATGCGGCCCAGCCAGGCATAGATGTCTTCGTGGACCTCAATGTCCACTGCTTGCATGCCGGCGGGGACATTGAAGCCGAAGGGGCCTTCCGTGGCGGTGAGGAAGGTGCGGGAGAGTACCTGGCCGCGGGAGTTGGTCAGGGTTCCCATGAGCAGCAGCGTGGGCGTATCCACCGCGCCGAGTACGGCGGGGATTTCGCTTTGGGCCATGTTCGTCAGTGCGCGGTCGGCGGCCCACTCGGAGACCGGGTGCAGCGGGCCCAAGAAGTGGGCGCGCGGCCAGGACTTCTCCGAGTCGCCTTCGCGCGCGGCCTTGAGGTGTTGGTTGCCGCGGCGCGCGGAGGTGGCGAGCATGAGGCGCTCGGTGACCTTGCGGTAGGACACATAATCCTGGGGCAGGTAGTCAAAGCGCCGGCACAGATCGCGCGGAGGGGCTAGCTCCGCAATGTCATTTTCGTGCAGTACATAGTCCACGCCACCGGCGCTCAACGGTTTATCGGCCGAATCCTGGTAGGCCTCCGCCAGGGCGTCACCGAGGTAGTCCTTCTCCGCGCGGTAGAGGCTGTGGCGCACCGAGCGGCGCGACGGCGCGGGGGCGGCGTCGTTGGTGTGCTCGGTGTTGTTGGTGTGCTCGGCATTGTCGGTGCGCTCGGCGTCGTCCGGGCCGCTGGTGGACGCGGCGGCGAGAAGGGCCCAGATATCGCCGTTCAGGCCGGAAGGGTTAGCGGTCTCCTCAGGTTCGGCGGCACGCGCGGGCTTGGCGTGCGCACCGGTAAGGATCTCCTCCGGGGAGGCTACGACTTCGTCGAAGTCGCGCTCGTGCATGAGCACCGCGCGGATCTCATCCTCCTCCGCCTTGGGGTTGTGCTTGCCCATGAGCGGGGCGGCATCGCCGAGGAGTTGGTTGGCGGAATACTCGCGGTCAATGAGGCGAGTGAGCACGCGCAGCTCACCGATGGAATCGGCCACCTCCGCGTCCTTCGGGTCCAGCAGAAGGGAGGTAATCTCCGGCTCGTGCTCCTGGCCGTAGCGGTCGATGCGGCCGTTGCGCTGCTGGATGCGGATGAGCGACCACGGGATGTCATAGTGCACCAGGTGGTGGCATTGGGCGTGCAGGTTGACGCCTTCGGAGGCGACGTCGCCGGTAATCAGCACGCGCAGAGGGGTGTCGGTGCGCTTGAATTCGTCGATAAGCGCCAGCTGATCCGAGTCTGACAGACCGCCGTGCATGACCTTCACCGCGCCCTGCGGGAGCTTGAGATGCTTGGCGACGTTCTCCTGCAACCACCGCAGCGTCGCCACCCTCTCGGAGAAGATGACGACGCGGCGATCGGAGCCCTTCTTAACGCCTATCTCCATGAGGTAGTCAATGAGTGCTGCGAACTTGTTGGAGTTTTCCTCCGTGACCTTGTTGTTGAGCTCGGCGAGGCGCTCCAGCTTGTCCTGTTCCTTGGGCTTGTCGAGCTTCTGGCGCGCGGCAATGGACTCCGCCAGCGCCGCCGGGGAGGATAGGAAAGCCTTGACCAAGGTCCAGGGGAAGAGGCGATCATTCGCCGTGGTGGCCGGGCCGTTCACCCAATCCTCGGCGATGGCGCGCGCCACGGCGTTTTCCTCCGGGGAGGCATCCACCAGGATGTTGCGGGGCTCGCCGCGCTTGGCCCACTTCTCCCCCACCACGGAGGCGACCTCCGGTGAGTTGCGGTGGCGGCGGATGATGAGCTTCTTCGCGGCCTCCATGTCGATGGAGCCATCCGGGAGGACGGAAAGCGGGTCGAGCAAACGCAGGATTTCCTTGAAGGATTCCTCCCGCCCGTTGTGCGGGGTGGCCGAGGCCAAGATGAGGGACTCGGTGGTCGGCGCCAGCGTGCGTGCCAGCTCATTGTTTTGGGAGCCGGCGTTCGTGGCGTTGTGGATCTCATCGATGACCACGGCGTCCCAGCGGACCTTCTCCAGCTGCGCGCGGTACTTCGGTGCCTTGAGCGTGTCCATGGAGACGATGACGCGTGGGAAGTAGGTAAAGGGGTTCTTCGACGCCGGCAGCTTCTGGCGGACCTTCTGGATGCCCTGGCTGTCCAGGCGCACCAGCGGGATGGCGAAACGCGTCCACAGTTCCTGCTGGAACTGCTCCATGACGTGCTTGGGCGTGACGACGAGTATGCGCTCTCCCCTGCCGCGGCGGATGAGCTCCGCCAGGATCATGCCGATCTCCAGCGTCTTGCCCAGACCGACGGCATCCGCGAGCAGAACGCGCGGGCGGATGCGCTCATCGGAGAGCGCCGACTTCACGGCGGAGAGCTGATAATCCAGCGGGTCCGCCAGCATCTGCGTGGCTACCTCCAACTGCTTTTGGTACAGCGGCACCGGCGTGCGGCGCAGCGTGGACTCCAGCCAAAGGCGGGTGTAGCGAAACTGCGGTGACTCGTCCGGGCGGACGGTGACGTTGGCGGGGTCGAAGACCTCGATGTCATCGAGCGCGGTGAAGAAGGTGGCGGTGGTATCGCGCACGTAGTCGCTCACCCCGCGCGCCCGGATGCGGAAGCCGTCGGTGGTGCGTGCGACGTTGCTGACCAGCCAGTGCTCGTCGCGGCAGAAGATGGTCACGCCGGGGGCGAGCTGGGAGTAGTCGGAAAGGCTCATGGAGTCCAAGGTAGCAGCGGGGATGGACCTTATTGGGCTGATTGGGGCTCAGGAGTTCGAGAACTCTAACGCTGACAACAATCTGTGCTTCATGAGCGCTAGCTCCTAGAATTTGTCACAAGCCCATTGATCGCCAAGTCACGCAGACTTCTCTCGATGAATCCTCAAGCACGCGATAACCTGCAAAGTCAGAGTCTCATACGGATGCACACAAGCAATCCATACGCAAACAGAGCTCACGCTATGCTTTCCCCTTCGCTTGATATCTTAAATCCATGAACCTTTGGCATAGGCGAGACGCCCTTTTGAAGACGATCGTGCAATCTCACAGCGATATTGTCCACTTCAGCGACCTACGACAACACTGCTCTTTACGCGACCAGACTCCCAGTCTGCTGCAATCTGATCTCCATTGGCTGGGTCAACGAGGCTTCATTGATACTTTTGACAGCGCACCCGGAGACATTTCCACTATTCGCGCCCAACCACTTGGAATAGACTTGGTTGAGCACGAGATTTCAATCGAATCGGCGAGTTACCCAAGCAACAAAAGGATCAACATGGAAAGCCAGATAAATTTCAACTCAGGGAACGCGATTAATATTCAGGGGAACCACAACTCCGTCAACCAAAGCAACGAAAACTCACTGGCAGAACAGGCAATTTCCGCTCTTCAAGAAAACGGTGAGCCCGAGAAAGCCGATCAATTGCTGGAGTTACACGAGAAGGAAGGAGCAGCAGCTGCCTTTAAACAGGCGTTTAGCTGGATTACGGACAAAGTACTAGCACCTTCAGCATCTGCGGCGCTGGTTCCCGTAGTCACTAAAGCTATTTCAATGTTTTAGGATATATTTCGATATAGGACACGTACTTGTGAGCACCCTGCAGCAGCTAATAACTGACTTAATTGACGATTCTTCCCCACTTTCTAATTCGCTTCGTCAATTGTTGGCATTTGGGTATCGAGCAAAATCAGCGAGCCTTCAAAATTGGGTACTAGGCGAACTTCAGGGGTACCGAAAAAACAGCGATATTCCCAACTATCGTAGGGATGTTCCACACTCCTATAGCATGTATTACATAGGTGTCGGAGGGTACCGACACCATACTTTTGTGCAACCGTCAGACATACCCAACGAGCTTCGACTAGATGAGAGCAATTTGAAGACCGTAAGGAATTCTATTACGGAGCTCGAATCATTGATACATTCAAAAACGGAACTAGGCATTGAGCTTTCCAAGGCCTGGGTAGGTGAGCATGTTCGACTTTTTAGTGAGGGAAAAGCACCAGGCTATGCGCATATGACTCTAGATCGAGCAGTCGTCCGTTACCCGCAGAATGGCTTGATTCAAATACTGTCAATGACTCGCACTGAAGCACTCAAGCTGGCGCTTGAGTTGGAACAGATTTCCCCAGAGATACTCTCCTCCAAATCAACCTCGAATGTTGAACTTGAGAAAGGAAGACAAACTGCGGAAATCGCGATTGAACAAATGCTGGGAAACGTCACCCTCATCCAAGGTGGTAGCCACAAAAACATCGGCCGCGAAATTCATGATAACCACTCGGAACAAACCAACGTGAATGTGGGAGATTCCATGAATATTCAAGGCGATAATGCTGCTACTTCTGGCCTATTCCCAGAAACCGGACACACCGCGGGCTAGATATGCTGTTTTGGGCAGTGTAGCTAATGCTGCAGCTTCTGCGAGGGCATCGAAATCACCGGAGCTAGTAGAGCGCACCAAAAGCACCCCAATGAGGTGTCGATGGGCCTGACTGTGAAGCTCAGACTGCTGCAGGCCCCCAGTGCAGCAGTACCAGACGGCCACACTGTGTACAGACTCCCCTAACTGAAGTTCTTTCAATTACAGCTATACAGTTCCCGCGGACCATGGCCCATTGATAAGCACAGGTAGTACGTTGCGCTCAGATACCTAGCCTGTCAATCGTTAACTGGGCAGTGATGATGCTTCCTCTTCCCTACGGCTGCTCAAGGAATTCGCCTCTTTTTCTACTTTGTTTTTATCCCCATGCAGATGGCGAAGATGCTGGATAGCAGTCACTGCTATCGCGCCAACGAGCACTACATAAATTCCGATAGTGATCGGAGATGAAATCAGGATTGCAGGGTCCCCTTCAGAAACAGCGAGTGCGCGGCGCAGCTCGGTCTCTGCCAACGGGCCCAGGATGACTCCAATGAGAAGTGGCGCAATCGGCTGTTGCGACCGGCTATTTGGTAGCAGTGTCGTGACTATCTGGTAGCGCTTCAGTGAGTATCTGGTAGCAGCTCGCGGCGCTCGGGGTGATACTTCCGGTAGCCGCACCACTCGGGTGCGGCGC